>JBIPND010000371.1:0-4239 GCA_044374015.1 Luteolibacter sp.
ACTGCCGCCACTGGCAGCGAGTTTGGCGAAGCTGTAATCGAAGGGTGAGTTCACCGGATGCTTGGTGCCCGGATAGTCCCACTGGATGGTGGACTCGAAGGTGGCTTGGCTGCCCATCGCCGTGTAGTTGACCAACGGACTGGTCTGGACAAACCCCTTGGCGGCGAGGTGGGTCTTGGAAGCGGTGCGGGCACCAAAGATGGTGGTAAGGAAAGGCTGCGGTGAAGCACTCGCTTCGGTGAGGGTGGTCGGGGCGAGGCTGGAGATGGGGGGGTAAACCACTTCGGCGACGGCGGGATCGTAGTGCATGCGGTAGGCGAGGTGTCTGGCTCCGCCGATTGACATGTCGAGATAGATGCCGACGCCTACGGAACCGTCGCTACCGCCGATGCCTGGGTCACTTGAGGCATAGCTAGAGTTGAACTTTGCGTCGGCCTGGATGGTGCTAGAGCCGGGGATTCCTGTGAAATTCGTGCCATCGTCCTTCTTTAGGGTGAAGAAGTGACCTCCCTCTTTGCGAAAGCCAGGCTGGAGGACGAGGTCGGTGCCGGGAGCGACCCTGGTTACGGTGGGGCTGAAGAGCAGGGTTTCGCCGGGCTTGAATGTATAGCTGCTATCAATCCTGAAACCGAGTCTCGCCACGGCGGCGAGGGGCGGAGTGTTATTCCTGGAATTACAGATGCTGTTATACTTAGTATTTTGAACTCCGTTGACGTTGTATTTAAAGGCATTCGGCAGGGTACCCATGAGCTGGAAGCTGAGTGGCGGGGAGGTGATCGCCACGTTGTAGGGGTTCCAGAGGGTGATGACGGGAGTAAGGAGCAGGCGAGGCTCGAAGGTGCCGACCGGAGTGGCTGAAGGAGCTGCCCAATGGGAAAACACCCACTGGACGCGGGCGATCACCGGGATAATGCGGACTTTGTGGAGGTAATTGAAATTACTGACGGAGTCGTTGGAATCGATCCTAGAGGAATGGGTAGGGATTTGTGTGCCACTAGCGGACATTTTTTTATAGAGGGTGGCCCAGTCTTTGAGATTTTCCCAACTGCTTACGGCGGCATGTTCGTAGATGGGAATGTTATTGCCGCCGCGGTAGGCCGCCCACGGATAGATGAGGGATTTTGCGGGGCGGTAGTCGCCCCCACTGACGGGGATATTGAATGAAATGTCATTGCCGGGCGTGACGCGGAAGAAGGGTTGGTTGGACTTGGGAACGTCAGACCATTTTTCGGTGAGCAGCGAGAGGTCCTTGCGCCAACCGCCGGTGGCGGTGTTAGTGAGCAGGCCGACCGAGGTGGCGGACAAATCGTGGAAGAACTCGACGGATGCGTTGAGGTCGTCTTGTTTCGGGGCGATGAGATCGCTTTGGTGGAGGGTGATCGCCTTGTCGGCAGGAAGGGCGTCATTCAACAAACTTTCCATGCGGAAGACCTTGGGGTCGGCGATGGAGTGGGACTTGCTGTGGACGGACCATCCGGCGATGGTGTCGTTGGCCGGCTTGTAGGGCTTGGGCAGACGGGCTTTTTGGTTCTCGCCGCCGATCCACCAGGCGAGGGAGCCCTTGGCACTGCCGGCGGTGATCTGGGTGGGTGTGAGGTGGACTTGGAGTTTTACTCGTTTCGCGTCTTTGCCGACGGAGCCTTCGCCGAGAAGGGTGGGTTTATTTTCCTCCTTCCCGTCTCTTATGTATGTGCCCGGTGCCACATTCGGCACGGCGGACGAGTCGGTGAGGGACGTAGGCGAGCCGGAAACCAACCAGGAGAGGAATCGGGCATTTTTCACCGCCTTGTAGTCGCTGCCGGGTGAAATCGGACGACCGGCGGAGGGGCCGCTCGTCTCATGGTCCGTGCCCTCCCAGCTTTTCCAGACGCCGAGGATTTGTGGTGGATTTGTTTCGGTGGGATCGACGATGCCGGCGTTGGCGGTGACGCGGGTGTCGGTGCCGGTTTGTTTTTGGAGCTCGCCCAGCGCCAATGCCATCGCCATTCGGGCGTTGGCACGGGCGGACGCCATGGCAGATCCCTGGCTCGACGAGCGGAGTGAAATGCTGGAAAGTGTGAGCAAACCCACGGCGATGACCGTGAGCAAGATCATCAGCGAGAGAGTGATGACGAGCGCAAAGCCTTTTGAGGCTGAAGATGCGGGGTTTGATTTCATGTCTGAGTTCATTTCGCTTCCGTGATCGAGGACTGGAATTGATAGGTTCCCGAGCCGACGGCATAGACGGCGGCATTGTTTTCCATCCGCAGAAATTTCACGCATGCAACCTCAGAAGCAGGCTTGCCGGATTCGGTCACCACTGCCGCGTCTTTCGCAGGGACATACACGGTGGCCGTGGTGTTCGGCGGAATCGTGATGTTCATGGCAAGTTTTTGACCCTCACGTTTCCAGTTGCTGCTGATTTGGCCGTAGGACGAATCGTAACTGCAGTTCACCGACTCCAAATCACCCACGATTTGCGGCTTGATCATGATTTTCTTGAATCCAGGGCCTGACGGATCAGATGTCAGCCCCCCAAGGCCACGATAAAACCATTCTTCGATATGACCCAACATGCAGTGATTAAGCGACGATTTCGGGCTCGCCTCCCACGACTCCGCCAGCGTGGTCATACCCTTGTTCAGTTGACAGACATAACCCGGACCGTCGGCATGTGTTAGCATGTCATAGAGCACGTCGCCCTGGCCACCATCAGACAGTGCCAGCATGAGATAATTAAAACCCACATCCCCAGCCTTAATCCGGTTACCGCCGGCACGGATCTCTGCCACCAGCCCGGCCAATACCTCACTGCGCCGGTCCTCCGGCACAAGCCCAAGCACCAGCGGCATGGAGTTTGCGGTCTGACTATTGTGATCATACTGATTCTTCTCGGCGTTGAAAAATTTCCGATTGAAAGCGTCCTTCACCGCTTGTGCCTGTTCTTCGAACTGACGGGCTTCGTCGGGTTTGCCCAGAAGCGCGGCGGCGTTTTTTAAAACCAGTAGATCCTGGTAGTAAACAGCTGTCGCGGTAACGCCGCCCGTCGTCTGACCCCACGGCATATCATACCAATCTGAGAGACCATGCGCTACGATGTGGTCGGTCGATTTGCTCTTCAGATAATCCACATAGCGCTTCATGCCTTCGTAATGACGCGCCAGCAGAGTTTGGTCGCCATACATCTCATAGACTTTCCATGGGGCAATCACATACGCACTTCCCCATTCGGGTGAATCGCGAAAAGCATGATGGCGATCCTGTTCACCAAAAATCTTGTATTCAGGAGCTATATTGGGCACCAAACCTCCATCTTCCTGAGCTTCACTCATGTCATTGACAATTTTGGCGAAAAACGTCGGCGCATCGAAATTGTACATCACGCAACCAGCCAGCAGGTGGGCACATTCCAACCAACCTAGTTTTTCACGATGCGGACAGTCGGTCAACACGCTCTGTAAATTGCTTTTGAAAGCCGCCATGATGAGCCCGTGGACCCGATTCACCACCTCGTTGGAACAACTGAATTTACCGACTTCCCTCGCGGAAGAGTAAACGAACTGCGAGATCAGCTCGATGACCTCCGGCGCAGGTTCTCCGTCATGACCCGAAGTTTCAACCTGGAGGTAGCGAGATCCGTAATAGAAGAATTGCGGCGACCAGGTCTCCTTTTCTCCTCCTTTCAGGGTGTAGGTGTAATAGGACGGTCCACCGGAAACGGCTTGCGAAACCAGACCATTATCGTCCAACAATTCGCCAGGGGTCATTTTGATGCTGGCTCCAGCCGGCCCCTTCACCGTCAACTTTGGCATCGAAGAACAATTTTGGCCGAAATCATAAACCCGAACGCCAGGCTTGGGCTCTGTGATGGTTACCGGCTTGAATTCCTGTATCACCTTGATCGGCGGCGCCGCCTGAGATGAGAGCTTGCCGCCAGGGCCATCCACCACGTTTGCCGGGTAATATCCTGCAGCTGAATACCCTGCCTTGTCCCAACCCGGCTGCTCCATGCGAGCATCGTAATCCTCGCCACCATAAATGCAGGAGAATACGACGGGGCTGGGCGACCAGGTCCAAGTGTCGTCGCTAACCACCGTCTGGGACGTTCCGTCACTATATTCAACGTACAATTGCATGATAACTTTGGGTGAGCCGAAGGAATATCTGAATTTAGTGTAGCGCCCGCCCACCACATTATACATTCCATTCCCCAACATAATCCCAATAGCGTTACCGCCTTGCATGAGTTGGTCTTTAACA
>JBIPND010000021.1:0-14082 GCA_044374015.1 Luteolibacter sp.
GGGCTGATCGCGCTCAAGGCCCAACACGCGAGCCACCTCTCATGGCCCACAATCTTCGAACTCTCGGGCCTCAGACCCGCAGTCCCCTACAACTTGGTCTGCAACAACGCCCTCAAATGAAAAAGCCGTGATTCTGCTCGCCGTCACGGCGCACGTTGCGCTTGTCCAGCACCCGCGTGGCCACCGTTTGCCAAGTCATCACAAACACATCCCCGGCGCGGCTTCCCGTCGCCGTGCGATCATCCTGAAGCTCTCTCACCCGAATTGCGGAAAATTGCCCCCGCAGAAATCCCGCCGTCTGCCCCACCACCCCCTTGAACGGCGCGAACCAAAACCAAACGACATCCTCCTCGGCGGAAAACTGCTCCACGATGCCGCCCGCCATCAGTGTTTTTCCCGAGCCGGTCGGTGCTTCCAGCAGCAGGTAGCCATTGTGGTTGATCGCCTGTTGGCGGCTCGTCGGATCGTCTGCGGCGGCGTCGAGTTGCAGGCGCGTCTGCCGGAATATGCCCAACCCGCTGTCGATGCTGAGTTGTTGGAAAGGTTTGGAGGTCTTGATACTCATCGGCGCGAAGGGTGTCAGTTAGATCCGGAGACCGAAAGGGCGGCTCAACCCGGCGGGCAAGGCCTCGTGCGTGACCAGCGGCCGCCGCAGGTGTTGGCGCAGCATTCCCGGTTGCCACGAGTAAATCACCACGGTGTTCGCCGCATCCACCCGCTGGCGCAGAGCCTTGAGGTCTTCCTTGCGGAAGCGCGGCACATAACACAACGCGGAATCCCCCTCTTCCGCCCATTGGAACGAAGCTTCCGCGTCGTAAGGTGAAATCGCCTCCAGATGCCGCAGTTGAAGCGCCGTCCAGACCGCCGAATGATCCAATTCCAACAATTGACCAACCGGCACCCGCCTGCATCGTAAATAGGCAAATCCGCCGCCCAGACCGGTAACTTGAATTTGTCCTTGTTTGCCTTGGTAACTGTATCCGGTCAAGACGCGCCTGATTCGCTCCGCGCAAATATCGCGGCAAATGTTCTTCAGGGGATCTTCGTTGGTTGCCTCCGTATTCTTTGGTGCAGCGCCGCTTGCAATCGCATGGTCTAATGCAGCTCGATCCTCGTAAAAAACTGGAGACGGCTCTGCGGGCCAGAGGACTTTATTGTCGTCGATCAACTGCTTCATGGTTTCGCCACGAAGCTTCTCGGTCCTGCTCGATTTCGTGTCTTTGGCATACACGATCCATCAAACACGCCAAGCGATGGATTTCCTCCTCGCCGATATGAACCAAGATTCGCAGGGGGGATGTCCCTTAGATCGTTAAAAATGGCGACGAAGGGGGCTTTGCCGCCTTTGATCGGGCCGCGGGCGGAGATGCTGAAAATCACCCAGATCCTGCTGCAAAGCCGGAAGAACAATCTGATTCTGGTGGGTGAGCCTGGCGTGGGGAAGACCGGGATTTTGAGGTAAAAGCTGAAACGCTGAGATTCTGAAACGCTGAAAAAAGAGGCGGAGGGGAAATTGCCGGATGGCTTGGGGCGGCCGGCGGTGAGGAGGGTGGACACTTCTGTCCGCCGTGCCAATGGGTGGAGAAAGAGAAGCGGCTTGTGCCTCCGAACTTTCGCTTCTCATTGGCACGTGGGCGAGACTCCCACGCTCCTTGAAGGCCGGATCGGCCAGCGGCAGCATGGACGCGGCGAACATCCTCAAGCCCGCGCTGGCGCGTGGCGCGATCCGGGTGATCGGCGCGACGACGATCCGGGAATATCGCCAGACGATCGAGAAGGACGGCGCGTGGGTAGGGCGCGACCGCCGGGCGCGCCCACTTGTCCGCCGAATGGCGGTGCGTCTGCGTGGATGTTGAGAAGAGAAAGAATAGCTCTGTTTCATCAAGCACCATGGGGATTCGATCCATCTCACGCTGCGTGGATCGGATGAATCCAAGGCACGTGCGCCCTCTCGGAGGGTTTTGGGCACCCTCGCCGAAAACGGCGTTGATTCCCGTGCAACCCTGTCTTTGGCGAGGGTGCCAAAGACAACCCGCGAGGCGCGTGTGCTTCCCGCCAAGAGCTGGGGTCAATGCTGGAGCTTGAGTGGCGCGGCGGCGGTGAGGGACTCGGGAATGTCGGACGGGCTGGTGTCGAATTCCAAGTCGCGCAGCCAGTCGCGGGTGCGGGCGATTTGAGAGGCGGCGCCGTCGATTTCATGCGAGAGCGCGCCGCCGTCGCGGCTGGCGAGGTGGTCGGCGCGGTAGAGCATGACCAGCTCGACGATGCGTGCCTGCTCGGAGACGGTTAGGGCGCGCTGTTGTTCGGCATCGCGGCGTTTTTCCAGACGCGATTGCAGCGGACCGAGGCGCGATTGCAACGATTCGGTTAGGGCTGGCTGGCTGCCGGGGGCGATGGCGGCGAGATCCTTTTCGAGCGCGGCGATTTGTTTTTCGAGCGCGGCGGGATCTTCGGTTTCGGTGAAGCGGTCGAGCATCTCGCCGGTGTGGAGCAGGCGGAGATAGGTCCAGGCGAGATTGGAAAGCCGATCGTTGCGTTGTTGGACGAGCGTCCGATCGAGGCGGTGGTCGCGGCGGTATTCGTTTTGCAGCGCCTCGATATCGCGGGTGAGCGCGTCGTAGCGCTGGCGGGAGGGCTCGCGCAGGGTGTCGTAAATCTGACGGCGGCGGAACAGGAAATCGCGGAGTTTCGCGCTTTCGTCGCCTTTCGCGCGGGCGGCGATCCAGCGTTTGAAAAGCGGCGAGTCTGGCAGATAGATCCAGCCCAGCGCGTAGGCCGCCGCGCCGGCGATGATGCCGATCGCGCTGAGGGTGGCCAGGCCGATGCCAACAGTCAGCAGCGCGAGCCAGGCGTGATGCGGGCTTTTGGCGAAGGACGTCAATTTCTCAATGCCGGACATGGTGGGAAGTGACTAGTGATCAGTGATCAGTGATCAGTGATCAGTGATCAGTGATCAGTGATCAGAGAAGAAGTGAGAAGTGAGAAGTGAGAAGTGAGAAGTGGAGAGGACGGGGAACTGAACAAGGAATGGCGGCTTCCGGCAATCTTCTTACACGGATCACTGCTCACTGATCACTCGGCACTTCTTTTTCACTCCACCGTGAACCACTGGACTTCGACGCGGCGGTTCAGGTCGGGGTTTTTGCCGGCGGGTTCCTCCCAGCCGCGGCCGACGACTTCGAGGCGGTCGGCGGTGATGGTGGGGTATTTGGCGATGATGCGACGCTTCACCTCCTCGGCGCGTTGGTTGGAGAGTTCAAGGGCTTTCAGCGCCATTTTGCGCAGCAGGCCCTCGCCGCCGCTGGTGCGGAAACTTTCTTTCTGCAGGTCATCGACGTGTCCGCGGAGCAGCACCATCGAGCCGGGCGAGACGCCTAGCAGGTGCTTGACGTTGGCGAGGAATTCGTGGTTTTCCGCGTTGGCCATGTCGAGTTCGGCGCTGTTGGGCAGGAAGTAGAAGCGGATGTCGCGGGTCAGCAGCGGGTCCTGCTCGATGGGGGTCTGGTCGGTGGTTTTGATCGGCTGGATCGAGGCGGTTTGCGCGGCAAGTTTACCGCCGGCCTCGATGGCTTGCAGGGCTTTCACGTCGGCGAAGAACGAGGCGGAAACCGGCGAGGGCTGGAGTTCGGAGCCGTAGGCAAGGTTCGCCGTTTGGAAAACGGAGGCGAAGGAGCCGGCTTCGTCGATGGCACCACGGAAGAAGGCGAGGTTTTCCGGAAGGTTGGACAGGTGGACTTTCGAGAGCTCCTCGCGGGCGTCCTCGATGGTCCATTCGTAAGCTTTGAAGGCGTTGGCGATGGTTTTGAGGTGCGGCTCGGGGTTGGCGCGGATGAGATCGTTGTGGACCAACATGCCTTCCACCAGCGAGGTGACGATGGCGGGATTTGCTTCGGCGAAACCTTTGTTGAAAACCAGGATGTCGGCGATGACGAGCAGGTTGCGGTTGTCGATCAGCTGGCGGGCGGCGCCTTTTGAGGCTTCCACGACTTCAGTGGTTTTCGGGGCCCAGGTGACGCAGCCGTCAAGCTGGCGGCCGCCGGAATTGAGATCGGCGAGGAACGCGTCGCCGGCTTCGAAGGCGTCTTCGAGGAACACCAGATTGACCGATTCCGGGTCGCGCGGGTCTTCCGGGCCATCGAGGCGCTTCACCTTGAGCCCGGCTTCCTGGGCGAGGTAGCGGATGAAAAACTCGGCCTCGCTGAACGGGGCGGTGGCGATGGTTTTGCCTTTGAGGTCGTTGACCCGCTTGATCTCCTTGCGGACGATGATGCCATCCGCGCCACGCGACCAGGCGACCTGGGCGGGCACGACGCACTGCCACTGGCGGCCGTAGTTCGAAAGCACGTCGACGGTGGTGGCGGAGGCTGCGATTTTGCCGTCCTGAAGATCCGCCCACGAGTCTTGTTCGCTGAGGGTGATTTTCAGTTTGAAACCGCCGTTGCGGGTGAACCACGAGTTTTCGTTAGGCTCCAAGCCGCCATTGGCGAGGATGAGCCCGGAATAGCCGGCGTATTCGGATAGATTGATGACCACGGTGTTATCCTGCGGGGTGTAGGGCCGGGGCGACGGGAGTTTCGGGGCCTTGCCGGGAGCGATGAAATCGAAATCGCCCACGCTGCCACCCGCGTCGGAGGCGGTGGCGGATGAGGCGGTTTCCGAGGGGCGGGTGGGGGTCTCATCCTTTTTCCCGAGCATCCGCATCACGGCGAATCCAGCGAGCAGAAGAACCACCAGGGTGAAAACGAATTTTCCGAGTTTGGTCATGGCAGTCGGCAGGGTGGCGGCAAACCCCGGCGGTCGGCAATGGGAAAATCCGGGGTATTTTCAAACCCGCGCAGGCCGGGCCGCCACCGCCTCAAGCCGGCTGAATGACGTGAGGCGGCGGCCACCCTGTTGGCATGGACCAACCAGAGCATGAAAGCCGGAAAACCGCGCGGGAGGAAGCGATCCGCGGTGACAGTATTTTCACCCGGCCTTGCGGTGCGGGCATTGCCGTGGTAACCCAAAAGCCAGATGGGCATGGCCGACCGAGATTACCACCGAGAAGAACGCCGCGAGGGCGGGGGCTTCATGGCGCAACTCACGCCGGTGGTGAAGTGGCTGCTGATCCTCAATCTCGGAATCTATCTCCTCGATACTTTCCTCAAAGGGGACTTGCGGAACGGGCCGATTCGGAGCTTCGGCGCGTTTGCGATCCAGTCCGCGATCTTTGATGGAAAGATCTGGGAGTTCGTCACCTTCCAGTTCATCCACGGCTTCCTTGGCCACGTGCTCTTCAACTGCATCGGCTTGTTTTTCTTCGGGCCCTGGATGGAACGCTGGTGGGGTTCGCAAAAGTTCATCCTGTTCTATCTGCTATGTGGGGCCGCCGGTGCGGCTTTCTACACGCTGCTGGTGTTCCTGAATATTCTGCCAAACGTCGGCTATGAGGCCGGGCTGGTGGGCGCGTCTGCCGGGCTTTTTGGCATTTTCATCGGCGTGGCGCTGATCGCGCCCAATTTGCGGGTGTCGCTGCTTTTTCCTCCCATCGAGCTCTCGATGCGGCAACTCGCCCTCGCCCTGCTCGCGATCGCGACCGGATCCATCTTGCTGAAAATCGGCGGCAACGAAGGTGGCGAGGCCGGCCACCTCGGCGGGGCGATCCTGGGTTTCATCCTGGTGCGCTATCCACATTTGTTAGGTCATCAAACGGGCGTCGGGATTTCCCGGCCCAAGGCATTTTCCCGGACGAGCGAGGCGAAAATCCGGCCGCGCAGCGCCGTGGAAAAAGAACGGCTCATCGAAGTGGACCGGATTCTCGATAAAATCTCCGCCCAAGGTTTCCAAAGCCTCACCGACGACGAGCGGGCGACTCTCCAGAAAGCATCCAACACCAAAAACTCCTGACGATGACCGACGCTGAAATGATCGACTCCCGCGATGCCGCCCAACAGCTCGCCCGCCTGCGCGCCATCATGCACCGTCTGCGCGCCCCCGGCGGATGCCCGTGGGACGCGGAGCAGACGCACGAGTCACTGATTCCGAATCTCATCGAGGAGGCTTACGAAACGGTCGATACCATCCACCGCCGCGATTACGAGCACCTCAAGGAGGAGCTTGGTGATCTGTTATTGCAGGTGGTTTTCCACAGCGAGATCGCCGAGGAATCGGGACGTTTCAATCTCGACGACGTGGCCCGCGGCATCAGTGAGAAGCTGGTGCGCCGGCATCCGCACGTTTTCGGCGAGAGCAATGCGGCCACCACCGACGCGGTGCTCCAGCAGTGGGATGAAATCAAACGCGCCGAAAAAGGCGACGGCGAAAAATCCTACCTGCACGGCGTCGGCAAAGGCCTGCCCGCGTTGATCCGTGCGTCGAAGCTGCAGAAAAAGGCGGCGAAGGTCGGCTTCGACTGGCCGGTGGAACTCGGCGTCGTCGCCAAAATCCGCGAGGAGCTGCTAGAGCTTCAAGCCGCCATCGACGCCCAGGATCTGGCCGCGATTTCCGAAGAGATGGGCGACCTGATGTTTTCCATCGTCAATCTGGCGCGCTTCCGCCAGGTCGATCCCGAGGTGGTGATGGCGTCGGCTAACAACAAGTTTGAAAAGCGCTTCGGTGAAATGGAGCGCATTCTAACATCCTCCGGCCTCACGCTCGAAGCGGCGACTCCCGGGCAGATGGAGGATGCCTGGGAGCAGGCGAAGCTCACTGTCTAATGACCGGTCTAACCGGGCTCGCCGCCTTGCGCACTTGCTCGCGGACCAACTCCAGCGCCTTCTCCAGTTGCGGGTCGCGCCCGGCATCCTGATCCGCGGGTGTTAGGTCGATCGGGAAATCCGGCCGCGCGCCGTTGAGGTCGAGGTTCATGCCGGTCTGCGCATGGAACCAGCCGCGGAACGGCACCTGCAACTCACCCACCTCGGGGATCTTCGCCTTCACCGCGGAAATCACCCCGCCCGCCGTGGCCGCGCCGACCACCGGCGCACGCTTGGTTAGAAGGATGGCGTGGCAGAAAATCTCGGAGTTGGAAAAAGTTCCCTCGTTGCACAACACCACCAGCGGCTTGTTCCACGCTGGATGCGCGAGCCGGTCGTAAGGATAGCCGGCCGGCCCGCCGCGCGGGAGGGTGAACGAGTGCGCCGGTTGACGAAACAACGCGAGCAGCCGGTCCGCTTCACGGCCGCCGCCGTTGTCGCGAAGGTCGAGGATCATGCCTGCGGATTTCAAGGATGCCTGGTAAACTTCGCGCTCGATCCGGTCAAACGTCTCCCGGTTCATGTTAGGGACGGCTAGATAGGAAATTCCATCGGGCATGCGGCTGTTAGCAACGGCGTGCTGTTGTTTCGCATCCAGCGATCTGGCGCGGGCGTAGGAAATGCAGCGCAGCTCGATCACCCGCTCGCGCCCGGACTTTTCGCGGATCACGACAGGCAGCGGCCGGTCGGCCGCGCCCTTGAACAGCCGGTGCAACGGCGTGAAATTCGTCACCGCGCCGCCGCCGATCCGCACCACGGTTTCACCCGGCTCCACCCACTTCGCGACGGGAGATCCGGCGATCACCCTCGCGATCACTAGCGGTCCGTCCACCCGTTCATCGATGAATTCCATCCCGGGATGCGCGGTTTTTTCCTCGTGCTGGGTCTTCACCACTTCGCCCGGCCAGGGCGTTCTCAAAAATGATAGATGGGACGCGTTCAGTTCACCAAACAACTGGCTGACCACCCGGTCGAACTGTCTGGAGTCCCGCGCGCCTGCCGCCAGCGGTTGGTATTTTTCTAACATCCCATTCCAATCGGTGCCGTTCATCGTCGGATCATAAAACCGTTCGCCAAGGGTCCGCCAGATCCGCCGGAAGCCGAGGGCGTTCACCGCTTCGCGCGACTGGGATGTGGTTAGAGAAACCGGAAACCGGGTGAGTTCGCCCTTCTTCAGCACGGCGGGGTTGCGATTCACGCGCCAGAGCAAGGTGCCGTCCGGAGTCATGCGGATCGGGATTCCGCGTTGGGCGATCACGGTTTTCATGTTTTTGCCCGTGGGCTCGACGGAATACAGATTTGGATTTTTGGAGTTGGAGCTTTGGAAAAGAATCGTCTGCGAATCCGCCGCCCAGATCAGGCGCGTCGGTTCGATGCCTTTGGTGGAAACCGTGACCGCTTTTCCCACGACCGGCCCGTTTTTTCCCACGGGGATCATCCGCAATTCGAGCTCCGCCATGGCGTCTTTGCGCGACGTGTGTGCCAGCCACTTGCCGTCCGGCGACCAGCGGGGCGAGCCTTCGAAGCCGGGGATGCGGGTGAGATTTTGGGGTTCGCTTGCGCCATCGGTGGCAGCGAGCCAGATGTCGCGGTTGGAATTCGTATCCTTCGCGGCGATCGCCAGCCAGCGGCCGTCGGGCGACAGATCGAAAGTCGGCATGTCCCAACAGGGAAAAATGCGGCGCGAGTTTTCGCCATCCGCATCCGCCGTGAAAACATCACCGGTGGCCTCCGCCCAGGCGATTTTCGAACCGTCGGCGCTTTGCTTGAAGCGGCTTTTCGAGCGGGGGCCGCGGGTGACCGGTTGTTCGTCGTCCAGTTTGCCATCCTTGAAACGGGCGCGGAAATAATTGGCGTTCACTCCGTCGTCGCGTAGGAAATAGAGCCACTCGTGATCCGGGGAAAAGTGGACATCGCTTTCGTCCCCGGGAGTTTCTAGCAGGCGTTGGTTTTTATGCCAAAGGTCTCCCGCGGCGGCGAAGACCACCTCATCCAGGTCGCGGGTGAAATCGACATCCGAGGTTCCCCTGATTTCGGATTCCTGGCGGGAAATATCTGGCAGTTTCTCGCGGGTCCACAGGTCGATGCGCTGGGGCGAGCCGCCGGCAACGAGCTGATAGGCGTCGAAGCCGCACCGTAGCATCATGACTGATCCATCCGCCGACTGCGCGAGCGAGATCACCCCGTCGCCCTCGAAGCGGGTGACCTGCGTGGATTTGCCTGCCGCATTCAGCCAGACGTTGGCGGTGCCGGATCTAGCGGAAATGTAGTGGAAGCTTTTGCCATCCGGATTCCAGACCGGCGAGCGCGCTTCGGTTGTTTCGACGACTTTGGGTTCGAAGATTTTTCCGGCGACGTCGTATTCCCAGATTTGTGACGCCCGCGATCCTTGGAAGCCTTTTCGATAGAGCTGTTCGCCGCCGCGGCAGAACAGGATGCGGCCGCCATCCGGCGACCACGCTGCGGAATGCGACTTCGCATCGAAGAGCCTGAGCTCGCGCCGGTCACCGGTTAGGGAGATTTCCATCAGCCGGGTTTCCCGGAATCCGCTGCGTTCGCGGGTTCCTCTAACAATCGCACGGCCGCCGTCCGGCGAAAGGCATTCCAGTTCGTTGCCCTCGGTGTGATCCGTGTGTTGCACAATTTTCCCGCCGCTCGCGGGGATGGAAAACAATTGGAGCGAGCCTGTCCGCTCCGAGGAGAACACGATGCGTTTTCCGTCCGGAGTGAACTGCGGATAGGCGTCGCGCGCCGGATGATCGACCACGCGGATGGCTTCGCCGCCCGAGGTGGCGGCGGTCCAGAGATCGCCGCACCACTCGAACACCATGGTTTTTCCATCCGGCGAAAGCCCGGGCGCGGAAATCAGACGCATCGGCACCGCGCCGGAAGCGACCAGCCCGGCCGCGAAGAAGGCGATCAAGCCGTTGAGAAATGCCGGGAAATTCATCTCCCGCAAACAAAGCGGCCCGGCGGGTTTGGGCAAGTCGGGAATCTTTGCGTCGCCGCTCTTGCCAGTTTGGCGGAGGCACCTAGTTTCGCTGCCGTGAACGATGCGTTTCCTGTTTCCCCGCCGCGCGCCTGGGCGGAAATCGATCTTGGTGCGATGAAAAGCAATCTCGCCGTCGCCCGCGACGCCTTCAAGGGCGGGCTGATGGCGGTGGTCAAAGCCGGGGCTTACGGGCACGGGCTGGAGGAAATCGCCAGAGGCTTGGAAGGCGAGGGGATCGAGTTTTTCGGCGTCGCCAACGTCGGCGAGGCGCGCCGCATCCGCAATGCCGGCGTGGCGACCCGGATCTATTTGTTAGGTGCCACTTGGTCCGAGGAACGCGAGGAAATCGTCGCCCGTGACTGGACGCCGTGCATTTCCTCACTGGATGAGGCGGAGCAATTCAACCGCCTCGCCGCCCGCTACGGGAAGCGCCTGAAAGCCCACATCGCGGTGGACACCGGGATGGGGCGGGGCGGATTCGTCGCCGACGAGTTGCTCGAAGCGATGGCAAAATTGGAACAGTTGGAAAATCTGGAGATCGAGGGGATTGGTTCGCATTTGCCATCGGCGGATGAGGACGAGGAATTCACCAACCGCCAATTTGCACGTTTTCGCGGTATCATTGATTCTCTGGGCGGGCCGGGCCGTTTCAAATGGATCCATCTTTCCAACAGCGCTGGGCTGCTAGGCTACGACCCGGGTGTATGCAATCTCAGCCGCCCGGGCTTGATGCTTTACGGGGTCTCGCCTTTGCCGGGATTTCAGGAAAAACTGCGCACGGTGATGACGCTTAAATCGCGGGTGACGCTGGTCCGCACGCTTCCCGCCGGCCATGGGGTTTCCTACGGCCGCCAATTTGTCACCACCAAGCCGACCCGCGTGGCAACCGTCGGCATCGGCTACGGCGACGGCTACCCGCGCCACGTCTCAGGCAAAGGCGCCGAAGTCTGGCTGCGCGGACGCCGTTTCCCGATCCTCGGGCGCATCACGATGGATCAAACGATGGTCGATGTCACCGGGGCAGACGACGTGATGGAGGGTGACGAAGTCGAAATGTTCGGTCCGCACATCGCGGTGGATGAAATCGCTGAAAAAGCGGGCACCATCGTTTGGGAAATTTTCACCTGCATCACGCCGCGGGTGATGCGCTGTCACGTGGGTTCCTGAAGTTTCGGATCCCAAAAGAAACACCCGGTCTCCTTTTGAGGAAAACCGGGCGTTTTTGAAAAAGTTAGCCGGGGGTTGCTGGCTTACCAGTCGCCGCCGCCGCCACCTTTGTAGCCGCCACCGCCACCGCCGCCGCCGCCTTTATAGCCGCCGCCACCGCCGCCGCCTTTGTAGCCACCGCCGCCGCCACGACGATCTCCGCCGCCGCCACCGCCGCCGTAACCACCGCCGCCGCCGCCACCACTGCGGCGCTCGCCGCCGTAGCCGCCGTAGCCGCCGCCGCCACCACCGCCGCCGCTAGGACGAAAGCCGCCGGGCTTGGCTTCTTTAGGCTCAGAAGCGTTCACGCGAAGCGCGCGGCCCTGATAGTCGTAGCCATTGAGTGCTTCAATGGAAGCGTTCAGTTGGCTCTGGTCGCCGAGGGTCACGAAAGCAAATCCTTTGGATCTGCCGGTTTCGCGGTCGGTGATGATTTTGACCCGTTCAACAGGTCCGTAAGCGGCGAAGAGGCCAGTAACGTCTTCTTCAGTAGCGGTGTAGGGCAGGTTGCCCACGTAGATGTCCATTTTTCTCTGTTCTTGGTACGCCATCACATTCAACACTTCCTGAGACCATGGCGTAAGAGACCAGACGAAGCGCGCCCATCTGCGAATTTGCAAAATGAACGCCGTGTCTTTACGCGCCGAAAAGAGGCATGGCAAGAATTCTTTTTTGGTCGCACACGGCGGAAATGCAGGTGTTTTTGAAAAAGCCGGATGCGGTTCGGGACGGTGCGAAAATTTCCAAACCGGCGCTTGACGCGGTCTCGCATCGCCACGTCAGTCCGCGCCGCCCTCGGTTTTACCAGAAGTTGACGGGAGCCGCTGGCGGATCACGGCGCATGACCCGGGATTCTCGCCACCAGATAGATCGGATCGTCCTCGGCCACCGCCACTTTCACCAGATCCCCCGCACGTGCCAGCATGCGGCCGCAGTCCGGTGAGAGGTGGCGCAGTTCAAGCGTTTTGCCGATGCTCTTGTATCGCCCCGCCAGCGACTTGATCGCCTCCAGGCCGGAGAGATCGCAGACCCTCGCTTCGTGAAAATCCAGCACCACCGTGTCCGGGTCGTCAGCCGGCTTGAATTTCTCGGCAAAATCGCGCACCGAGCCGAAATACAACAAGCCCTCCAGCCGGTAGATCCGTTTTCCCTCCGACTCACCCACCACCGAAAGCCGCACGTGTTTCGCACTTTTCCAGGCGAAAACCAGCGCGGACAGGATCACGCCGCTGATCACCGCCACCGCCAGATCATGCCAAACCGTGATCGCCGTCACCGCGATGACCACCAGCACATCGCTGAAGGGCACCTTGCCAATCGTCCGGAAGCTCGTCCACTCGAAGGTCGCGATCACCACCACGAACATCACTCCGGTTAGAGCGGCGATCGGTATCCGGTCGATCAAAGGCGCGCCCACCAAAATGAACGTCAACAACGCCAGCGCGGCGATCACGCCCGACATCCGGCCGCGCCCGCCCGAGCCGATGTTGATCAGGCTTTCCCCCACCAGCGCACAGCCGCCCATGCCCTTGAACACCCCGGCCACGACGTTCGCCGCGCCCAGCGCCACGGCTTCGCGATTTCCCTTGCCGCGGGTTTCCGTCAACTCATCGATCAATTGCAAAGTCATCAAAGTTTCGATCAAACCCACCAGCGCCAGGATCAGCGCGTAAGGCGCCACGAACTGCAGCGTCTCCCAGGTCAGCGGCACGCCTGGCAGATGCGGCAGCGGCAGGGCGCCCCGCACGCTTGATAGATCGCCCACGGTTGCTTGCGCCGGCAAGCCGAAGGCCGCGATCAAACTCACCACCCCGATGGCCACCAGCGACGATGGCACTTTTTTCGTAAACCGCGGCAGCACGTAAACAATCGCCATCGTCAGCGCCACCAGCCCGAGCATCGTCGCCAGCTCCGTTCCCTGCAGCCAGTCGCCGGTCACCGCCCCATCCCGCTGCCGGAACATTTTCAACTGCGAGAGAAACACCACGATCGCCAGCCCGTTCACAAACCCCATCATCACCGGATGCGGCACCAGCCGGATCAGGCGCCCCAGCTTCAGCAGGCCGATGATGATCTGGATCACGCCCATCAGGATCACCGCCAGCAGCAAATATTCGAATCCCGCGCCATCGCCGCCGCGCCGGTTTCCTTCCGCCACCAGCGCCACCATCACCACCGCCAGCGAGCCCGCCGCCGAGGAAATCATCCCCGGCCGCCCGCCGAATGCCGCCGTGATCAGGCAGACGATGAACCCGGCATAAAGCCCCGAGATCGGCGCTACACCCGCCACGAACGCGAACGCGATCGACCCCGGCACCAGCGCCAAGGCCGTCGTCAGGCCTGCCAGCGAGTCATCCTTCCAACTGCCGCGCTTTTTCTGAAACCAATGGGAAAACATAGACGGCGGGCACTAAGCGCCCCTGCCATCAATCGTCAAGCGCCGTCCCCGTCTTTCATGGGCCGCGCTCGATCGTGAGAAGGGCGCTGTCGATGAGTTCCAAAGCCGGGCCGAAGGTTTCATCGACATAGTAAAGCGCCCACGCCTCCTTGCCGTCCGCATCCCCGCGTTTCGGGTAGCCGCGCAGATCCAGCAGTTGGAAATGCTTGGGCAGGCTGTTGTCGATTTCCACCGCGTAAACCAGGGACGGCTGGTCGTCGCCGGGGCGGTTGATTTCCAACAATAACTGATAGGGCATGACATCCTGCGAATCGCCGGGCAGGATATAGTCGGCGGGATCGAACGAGTCGTTAGGGGTGGGCGAGGACACGGCGTCGATTTCGCCGGCTTGCTCGGTATCGCGCTTGGCCTTTTCCCAACCGGCGTGCTTGAAGATATAGTAAGGCGTTTCCCCAAGGGGGGAGGGAGCAAGCAGGGTTTTGATGTGGTATCCACCTTGGTTTTCCAGCCAGATCGCAACCTGCGGTGGCGGGCTGGCGCGGTAGGTAGAGCCTGTCCCCAAAATCCGTTTTTTGCAGACTTTCATTGAACATGTTCAAATGATTGATTTTCAAAATGAGGATTGATGCGTGGGCGGAGTTGCGGTGTGGTCTCCGCTCAATTTTGAGTCAATAACCTTCGATTTTCGTGACTCGTGGACGCGAGCTTCCCGGATCGTCTGGATATGACCTCTTTTGGAGCTTTTTTGACTG
>JBIPND010000302.1:0-4794 GCA_044374015.1 Luteolibacter sp.
GGACATCGTAGGCGATGGTGGTGTCGAGCCCGAAGCCGAAATCCGGCTGGATCTGGAGGGCGGAGGCCTGCGCGCCGCGGAGGCCGACTTCCTCCTGGACGGTGAACACGGCGTAGAAGTCGTAAGCGGGCTTGCGCTTGGCTTTTTTCAGCTCGCGGAGGGTCTCGATGAGGACGAAGACGGAAGCGCGGTTGTCGAGGGATTTGACGTTCACGCAGTCGCCCAGCTCGATGAGCGGCGAGTGGCGGGTGACGAAATCGCCGACCGCGACGATTTTATCGACGTCTTTTTTGCCCATGCCGGTGTCGATGAAAAAATCGGTGATTTTGACGGCTTTGTGCTTCTCGTCCGGCGACATGATGTGCACGGGTTTGGAGCCCATCACGCCCATGATATCTTTGCGGCCGTGAATGATAACGCGCTGGGAGGTGAGGGTTTTCGGGTCGAAACCGCCGACGGGATTGAAACGCACGAAGCCCTTGTCGTCGATGTGGGTGACGATGAAGCCGATTTCGTCCATGTGGGCGGCGGCCATCGACTTTTTGGCGGCGGACTTGCCTTTTTTCAGGGCAATGACGTTGCCCATGTTGTCGATGCTGATGTCATCGGCGAGGCCTTTGAGCTCGGCGAGCACCAGTTTTCGGATTTCTTTTTCGGAGCCAGGGGCACCGGGGGCTTCACAAATGCGGGCGAGCAAGGGGATGTCAATCGTCATGATGGAGTGAAACTAATGCCCGCAGGTCCGCTGACCAGTGCGAAATTCGGCGATGAATTGCGACTTGGCGGCGGGCAACGGAAGGCTACATTCCGGGCATGAAAAGACGATTGATGATCGATTTGACCGGATTGCCGGAGGAGGGAAAGGGATTTTCCGGGGAACTGCCGAAAGATATTTTCGACATGCCGGAGGACGACGCGCAGCCGGTGGGGCCTCTGGTTTACGACGTGTGGGCGCAACGTTTCGGCTCGGAATTGTTGCTAACCGGATCCCTGTCCGCGCCGTTTGAATTCACCTGCGTGAGGACCCTGCATCCCTTTGTTCAAACGATTGCCGTCGAAAACGCGGCGGTCTCCATCGAGATCGAACGGGAGGGGGAAATCGATGCCACCGATGCCCTGCGCGAGGAGGTTTTGATCAACCTTCCAGTGGACCCGCGGTGCGAAGAAGGAGACGTGCCGCAAAAATGTGAAATCGATTCCCGATATTTATCAGTGGACAAGCCGGCGGAAGATGGGCTACCCACTCCGCCCCGCGCCGAGAGTGACGACCGATGGTCTGCTCTCGACATCCTCAAGGACCTCAAGGACCAACCCTAACTAACTTAACACCATGGCCGTACCAAAGCGCCGCCAATCCAAAAGCCGTCAAAAAATGCGCCGTGGCGCAAACCGCTGGCGTGCACCGATTTTCAAAAGCTGCCCTGAGTGCGGCAGCAAAGTGCCATCGCACATCGCTTGCCCGTCTTGCGGTTACTATCGCGATCGGCAAGTGCTCGACGTCGAAGCTCTCTGAGCCCAACGCCGTGACTCGAAATTCAAATCACCGCTCCGGGAGTTCCTTGGGCGGTTGTTTTTCGTATGGGTTTTGTTTCGCCGAATCCGCATTTTTAAACTAGCTTCATGAAAGTCGCCCTGGACGCCATGGGTGGGGACCAAGCCCCCGCTGTGAATATCGGAGGAGCCATCGATGCCCTGCGCTACTACCCGAAACTCAAACATTTGTATCTCGTGGGAGATCAAGCGGTTTTGGAAATGGAATGTGCCAGGCAGGGACTCGATCTCGCGGACCCGCGGGTGAGCATCCAGCACGCCCCGGAAACCATCGGCATGTCCGAGCCAGGCGCGAAAACCGTGAGGAAAAAGAAAAACTCCTCGATCAGCATCGCCATGGACATGGTCAAGGACGGGCGCGCGGATGCCTTCGTCTCCGCCGGCAACACCGGCGCCGCCGTGGCCGCCGCGACGCTGAAACTCCGGACACTTCCCGGCGTGGACCGTGCGGGCATCGCCTCCGCCCTGCCCAACGAATACGGCATTTGCCACATCCTCGATGCCGGGGCGAATCCCGAGGCCAAGCCCGACCACCTGGTCGCCTACGCGATCATGGGAACCGCCTTTGCCAAAGGCGTGCTGGGCGTGAAAAACCCCAAAGTCGGGCTGATGTCCAACGGTGAGGAGGACGAAAAAGGCACGACCTTCACCAAGGAAACCTTCAAACTGCTCAAACAAACGCCGGGCATCAATTTCATCGGCAACGTCGAAGGCCGCGACCTGTTTGAGACCGAGCTGGACGTGGTGCTTTGCGACGGCTTCGTCGGCAACATCATGCTCAAAACCATCGAAGCCACTGCCAAAGCGGTTTCCAAATGGCTCAAAACCGAGATCAAGGGCAACCCGCTGCGCATCGCCGGCGCGATGCTCGCCAACGGTGCTTTCAAAGCGCTCAAGGAAAAAAGCAGCTACGAAACCTACGGCGGCAGCCCGCTGTTAGGCGTCAACGGGGTGGTCATCATCGCCCACGGCTCATCCTCCGCGCTCGCCGTGCGCAACGCGATCCGGGTCGGGCTTGAAACCATCGAAACCCGCGTCAACCCGCGCATCGAGGCCGCCTTGGCCGCGATTGCCGCAGGCACCGCCGCCGAGGTTTGAGGTTAGCGCGCCGACATCCAACTTCGCGCTTGTGGCGACTGCCCGTGAGTTCCAATCTCCGCCCGCATGAGAAGCGAAGTCCGCCATCGAAGTTTGTATTGCCGGAACAGGCAGTTATCTGCCTGAGAGAATTCTCACCAACGCCGAGCTCGCCGTGCTGGTGGACACCACGGACGAATGGATTGTCAGCCGCACCGGCATCAAGGAGCGCCGGATCGCCGCGGAAGGCGAATTCACCTCGCACATGGCCACCCACGCCGCCCGCCGCGCGCTCGAACAAGCGGGCCTGGCTGCCGAAGACATCGAGCTGATCATCATCGCCACCATCACGCCTGACACTCCGACCCCGGCCACGGCCTGTTATGTGCAGCAGGCGCTCGGTGCGAACAAGGCCGTCGCCTTCGACATTTCCGCCGCCTGCTCCGGCTTCCTCTATGCGATGAAAATCTCCAAGCGCCTCATCTCCGACGGCGCTTTCAAAAACGCCCTCATCATCGGTGCCGAAAAACTCTCCGCCGTCACCAACTGGGACGACCGCACCACCTGCGTGCTCTTCGGCGACGGCGCCGGTGCCGCCGTCCTGCGCCGCGCCGAACCCGGCGAAGGTGCCATCCTCGCCACCGAAATGGGCACCGACGGCTCGCTCACCCATCTGCTCAACATCCCCGGCGGCGGCTCGGCTTGCCCGATCACCAAGGAAAACGCCGACGACCACCTCTACACCCTCACCATGATGGGCAAGGAGGTTTTCAAACACGCCGTCAACCGCATGAAAGAAGCGGCGGAAAAAGTCATCGAGCGCGCCGGCCTGACCGCCGAGGACATCGCCTGCGTCATCCCCCATCAAGCGAACTTGCGGATCATCGACGCCATCGCCGACCGCCTTGCCGTGCCCAACGAGCGGGTGTTCGTCAATCTCGACAAATACGGCAACACCTCCGCTGCCGCCGTCGCCATCGCCCTCGACGAAGCCAACCGCAGCGGCGCGTTCAAGCGCGGCGACCACATCGTGCTCGTCGTCTTCGGTGCCGGCCTCACCTGGGCCGCCGCCGCGATCCGTTGGTAAACCGCCCGCCACCCGTTCATGCCCACCGGCAAAAAATCACAACTTTCGAGATCCGCAATCACGGGTTTGTCGGATGTCTTTTGGGAGTTGACTGGAAAGTGGCGCTCGATAGCCTCGCCGCCTACCTCTAACTCTTTTTGTCTGACCTTCTGGAGCATCAAGATGGACCGTGAGATGAACAAAAACCAACGCCGCCGCGCATTTTCCTCATCGCGCCCGACCTTCGATGGCAAGGCCGCCCGTTCGAGAAACCCCCAGCCACTCAGCCACCGTCTGTGAGAAATTCCACGGAGGAAATCGACGACTTCGCCACCCGTGAGCTCACGCGGATCCCGTGTCGGAAAAAAATTCTCATCGTCCAGGGCGATTGGGAAGCGGGAATGTCCCGGCTGGCCCTCGACTTGAAAGACGCCGGCCATGAGGTGGCCAAGGTGATGTTCTGCGCGCCGGATTTGATTTACCGCTTCAAAGGCATCCGCACCCACCTGTTCCACAAGCCCCTCGCCGATTTTGACGGCTGGCTGCGCAAATTGGTGGCCACCGAAAATTACGACACCTTTTTTCTCTACAACCACTATCGGCCGTACAACCAGATCGCCTGGAACCTCGCCGAAGCAAAAGGCCTTGGCTGCCAAGTGTTCGAGCTGGGACTGATCCGCCCCAACTGCGTCACGGTTTTCAGCAACAAAACCCAGCCGCTGCCGACCATGGCTGAGGCCTGGCAGGAAATCCTGAAGGAAAAGCGAGTTCCGGCTCATGCGGAAACCCCACCCGAACTTTGCCAAGTGAGCACCACGGCCAAGCTGCTGGCGTTTTGCACCAATTTCCTCATCAGTCGAATCACCTCCCCCCTCTTTCCCGACTTTGTGGACCAGCGGGAAATGAAACTCCGCTTCCACCTCAAGCACGGGCTGATCCACCTCTGGCGCTTCATCGAGCGCAGCCGCGATTGCGAGTTTGATTCGCTGTTCGCCTCCGAACTCTCCGGCCACTACTACGCCGCTCCACTCCAAGTGCACAGCGACACGCAAATCACCCAATGCTCGGATTTCAAATCCATCGAGCAGTTCATCAAAGTG
>JBIPND010000303.1:0-4793 GCA_044374015.1 Luteolibacter sp.
TACCTCGGCATGGTTCGCCAGTGGCAGGAACTCTTCTACGAAGACCGCACCTCCGGCGTGGACCTCATCGGCAACCCCGACTTCTGCAAACTGGCAGGCGCTTACGGCATCCCGTCCGTTCACATCAAGCGGCCGGCCGATGTCACCAAACAACTCGAAAAGGCCCTCGCCTACAATGACGGCCCGATCCTGATCCACGCCGAATGCGTGAAAACCGACAACGTTTTCCCGATGATCCCCGCCGGGGCCGCGCTCGAAGACATGATCACCGAGGCTCCCAAAACCCGGATGGCCAAACCCGTCGGTTCCACGTAACCCGCCCGGCAGCTCCCATCTGAAATTTCAAATCTCAAATTCCACTCCATGCCCCAGACCATCGTCACCACCGACACGCCACTTCCGGCACCCGCCGTCGTCCGCGGACCTTCGCACACGCTTTCCGTTCTCGTGAACAACGAGCCTGGAGTGCTGATGCGCATCTGCCAGGTGTTCTCGCGCCGCGCCTTCAACATCGATTCGCTCGTCGTTTCCGAAGGCCGCAACGCCAATTTCTCCCGCATGACCATCGGCATTTCGGGCGATCCCAAGGGCCTCGGCCAGATCATCATGCAGGTGAACAAGCTCATCGACGTGATTCATTGCTCCGAGCACGACAGCGAGGATGCCGTGGTGAAGGAAATGATTCTCGTCAAATTCCTCGCCAGCGACGAGCAGCGCACCCAAGCCCTGCAAATCATCGAGCATTTCGGCGGCAAAACCGTCGATCTCACCCCGACCTCGATGATCGCCCTGATCTCCGGCAACTCGTCCAAAATCGACGCCGCCATCGCGATGTGCTCGCAATTTGAGATCATCGAAACCGTCCGCACCGGCAAGGTCGTGATGGCCAGAGGCGAGCAGCCGACTTGATCCCTGATTGAATTCCAGAGTTTTTCAGACCGCGCCGGAAATTTTCCGGCGCGGTCTTTTTTTTGTGGATGGGCGCAAGAGTCCTGAAATTGTTATTCCAGCGTTCTGAGCTTGCTGAGCAAGCCGTATGAGGCGTGTGCATCCCGGCGGGCAGCAAACATCGGTTTGGGTAATGGCGACGGAACCGTCACACATGCGAACTGGCACGAACGGTGCTCTGCGATAACAAACATTGCATTGTCTGATCGCCCTGTTTCCCAAAATCATCAACCGCTAATGAAAATCGACCCGTCCTCGGTTCAGCCCTTGTTGAACCCTTAGGACGGGAGTTTGGAATCCTTTCCGGCTTACCCGACCTGTCTCAGCTACTCCACCCTTCGCCACACTCATGAAACAAAAATTGTCACTTGCCGCTTTAGTTTTGGTTTCTCTGTCCAACGTTTACGGGCAGATATCGTATACCTCCACCAGCGCGACCACCGCATGGAATACCAGCCGCTGGAATAACTCTGCCGATGGTCCGCTATACACAAGCACCTACACGGCTAACAATGCCGTTTCATTCACCTCCGGCACTTACTCGTTTGCTGGAATGGGAGCCACCATCAATGTCGGTGACGTCACCGTAGCATCCGGTGTCAGTGTATCATTTGCCACCACCGGGAGCACCTATGCCACCGGAGGCTTGGTGCGGACGATCAATGTCGGAGCGGGTGGACTCTTTGACCTGAATGGAAACGCTGTTTCAACAGCAACTGGAACTGGCTTGATCAAGAGTGGTGATGGGGTGTTCGGAACCGGCGGAGGTGCATTCACAGGCGGTTTTACCTTGAACGCGGGAACCGTCATTGCTCGTGGAACTACTGGGCTGGGTAGTGGCGCAACAAATACCCTGGCTTTGAACGGAGGCACGCTGGCATCTAACAATTCTCGGGATTTCGTAAATACCCGCTTTGGTGGGGGAATCACGATTGGCGGTGACGTTCAATTCGGTGAACTGGCCACCGTGGTTTCTATCGCAGGCAGTTCGGCTGATCTTTCATTCGCTAACAACGTCTCCCTTGGCAATTCGAACCGGATACTTACTCTGGGAAACAATGGCATCCAGACTTTAAGCGGTGTGATCTCCAACACGGGAACCGGCGGCATTACCTTCGCGGCAAATGCAAATACTGGCGGCCGCTTCGCCATTACGAGTACCTCGAACAGCTTTTCGGGTCCGGTCAAAATCAGCGGCGGAGAGGCCCGTTTTTCCGGGGCTGACAGTTTCGGCAATGCCAACAATGATATTGTAGTAGATGGCGGCCGACTATCGACAGCCAGCGCATCCAGTTACACAATCGCCTCAACCCATGGAATACAACTTGGCGCGGCACCGGGATCTGCAATCAGTGTCACGACCAGCGGAACATTGACCTATAATGGAAGCGTTATCAACAAAAGCGGATCGACGGGTATCTTGGTCAAAGAAGGTGCGGGGGTTCTTTCGCTTGGCGGAAGCAACAGCTATACCGGAGCCACCCTCATCAGTGGTGGCACTTTGGCGCTTGGCGCTTCTGGTTCCATCGACAACACCAGCGAAGTTTCCCTCGGTAGCGCCGGCACCTTCGATGTATCGGCCAAAGTCGGAGGCTACACAGTTGGCACTCTCAGGGGTTCCGGCAACGTGACCGGCGCACTCTCGGTTTCTACGCAACTGGCAATCGGCAACTCCGCGGGTGGCGCGAATTTCAGCAGCAGCCTGGCAATCGGCTCCGGCGCGACCTACTTATATGAACTGACGGGTGGCGCTACTCCGGGGGCAGGTTCTGCTGACCTCGGCGATGTCGCGGGTGCTTTGACGTTAAGCGCAGGAGCGATTTTGGATCTAGTCCAGCTTGGAAACTACACCGCCGGCAACAAATTTACGCTCTTTGCATACGATGGAACACTTAGTGGAACCTTTCGGAACGCGACTTTGATTGTATTAGCGGATGGCGACACCTTTACCGATGCGGGCGGAATCTGGAAAATCCTTTATGCCGATACTTCCCCCGGTTCAAACGGTGGCGTGAGTACAACCAACACGTATGTCACGATTACCGCTATCCCCGAGCCAGAAGCCGCCACCCTCGTCGGTGGCTTGGGTGTCCTCGGTCTTCTCCGCCGCCGGCGCTAAGAATTCTCTAATTACCTGCCCCGAGCTTTGAAATTCATAGGCGCTTTGGGGCTCAGTAAGCAAAGTCCCATCACCGCCTTCGGTCGAACCCAATTTCCCGCGCGGGCACCATCTCCCTCCCCCAATAAAAAACGCCCGGTTCCTTCACAGGAGCCGGGCGTTTGAATTTGAACAACGAAGTCTTACTTCGAGGACGAGGTGAAGCTCGCCTGGCTGGCGCCTTTTTTGATCTTGCTCGACTTGATCCAGCTCATGGTGGAGCGGAGCTTTTCGCCGACCTTCTCGATCGGATGTTGCGCTTCGGCCTTGCGGATCGCGTCGAAGTTTTTGTTGCCGCCGGCGTATTCGGCGGTCCACTCCTTGGCGAACTTGCCGTTCTCGATGTTCTTGAGTTGGGCGACCATCCGCTTCTTGACGGAGGCGTCGATGATTTTCGGGCCGACGGTGACATCGCCGTATTCAGCGGTTTCGGAGATCGAGAAACGCATGCCGGCGATGCCTTGTTCGTTCATCAGGTCGACGATGAGCTTGAGTTCGTGAAGGCACTCGAAATACGCCATCTCGGGTTGGAAGCCAGCTTCGACGAGCACTTCGAAACCGGCTTTCACCAGTGCCGTGGTGCCGCCGCAAAGCACGACTTGTTCGCCGAAAAGGTCGGTGACGGTTTCCTCGCGGAAGTTGGTTTCAAACACCCCGGCACGCGCGCAGCCGACGCCACCGGCCCAGGCGAGCGCGGTTTGTTTGGCCTTGCCGGTCACGTCCTGATGGATCGCGATCAGGCCGGGAACACCTTTGCCGTTCACAAACTGCGAACGCACGGTATGGCCCGGGCCTTTGGGCGCGACGAGGATCACATCGACATCGGTCGGGCAGGTGATGGTCTTGAAATGCACGGCGAAGCCGTGGGAGAAAAGCAGGGTCTTGCCCTTGGTGAGGTGCGGCGCGATGTCCTTGTTATAGACCGAAGGAATCACGGTGTCGGGAGTGGCGACGAAGATCACGTCGGCAGCCTTGACCGCCTCGGCGGTGTCCATGACTTCGAAGCCGAGCTTCTTGGCAACCTCGCGGGATTTCGATTTTGGATAGAGGCCGATGATGACCTTCATGCCGCTGTCCTTGAGGTTGAGCGCGTGGGCGTGGCCTTGCGAGCCGAAGCCGATCACGGCGAGGGTTTTCTTCTTGAGAGGAGCAATCGGAGCGTCCTTGGTGGTGTAGATCTTCGCGGCCATGGCTGATCGGTAGGTTGGTTCAATTAGGGCACACCGCTGCCATCGGGGCACGCGGCGGGGCGGCACACTGGCGGGCGGGCGTTGCGGGGTCAAGCAACAACAAGGGAAATAGCGGGACAGGCTCCGTTCGGAAAACCGCCGCGGGGTGCTGGCGAATCGGCGGTCGGCTGAAGGGCAAAGGCCGGAGTTTTTTGCCACATCGGAATACCGCTTGATGGACGGGCGTTGATTCATTCGTATGGGTTCGGACTTTCCTCCAAACTCCATCAACCATGACCCGATCCCTTCGTTACCTCGCTCCCGCCCTAGGTTTGTTATTTTCCACCACCGCCCGGGGTGAAGACGACCTGATAGGGCGCTTGCCCGCCATTTTCGCAAGGGCAGCGACTCAATACACCGGCATGCTGGAAAAGGTGGAGGCCGACCCGAAGCTCCCCCGCACCGCCAAGCCGGATGGCAGCGTGGTCACGGTCAAACCGCAGGATTGGACGAGCGGG
>JBIPND010000305.1:0-4790 GCA_044374015.1 Luteolibacter sp.
GCGGGCGTTCAAGCGCATGGTCATGTTGAGCGTGCGGTCCATCAGGTTGATGTCGCCATCGCCGGTGAAATTGAGGGAGGTGGTGGAGGTTTGGAAGTCGTGGGTGTTGAGGATGCCCTTCTGGATGGTGAAATTGCAGAACGCGTCATTCGCCCGCTCGGACCCGGCGCGACGGTCGTTCAAGACTCCGCTGACCAAGCGGGTCAGCGGGCCGAACATCGGCACGGAAAAAAGTTCTGCCCCTTCCATGGCGAGCAGTCCTTCGCCGTTCATGGTTTGCACTTGATTGTCGGTCAGATCGAAACTGATGCGGCCGGTCGCCCTGCCGCCCTCTTTCATTTGGAAGTCGTAGGTCGAGGCCAGCTGATGGAGGGATAAATTCGTCCAGCTGAGTTCGCCTTCGAGACGGCCTTTGCCCCGGTAATCAAAGCGGCTGGCGACCGGTCCGCCGAAAACTTCGAACTCGAGATTGGAGACCGTGACCCGCTCGCCGCGAATGGCGACGGTGCCGCGCGGTTGCAGGAGGGTGACGTTTTCCCCCAGAAATTGATAGTCCGCGGGTTTCTCGGATTTGAACGAGACGTCCAGTTGGGTGCGTCCTTGCGGGGTCACATCCACCACGCCGGACGCCTTGAGCTCGGGGGGGTGGTGAAACCGGTATTGTTCCAGACTGTCCGCCACCTTGGGGGCAAAAAACCGGACCATCGGAGCGGCCCACATGCCACCGCTGACCGCTTCGACTTCGACGACTTTCGTGGGGGCGTCGTAGCGGATGCGTCCGACTTTGGCGGAGCCTTGTTTGGGCCCGTCGAAAGCGACCCTCAGTGGATAGTCGTCGTAGTTGAAGAGCACGGTGCCATCAAAGAAATCCAGTTCGTAATGGTTGAGGGAGAATTTGCACTCGGCGTGATTCACCGGCACGCCTTTGTAGTTCATGTTTTGTAAATTCCCGCCGCCGGTGTAGGCCCAGGAATGGCGGTCGGTGGCGTCGAAGCCGCCTTCCAACCTGACGCTCACCGCCGCGCCTTTGCGGGCGGTGAAATCATTGAGCACGATCGCCAGTGGCTGGCCGACGAAAAAGGGTTTGTAAATCTCGGTGGGCAGGGTGCTGGTGAGCGCGAGACGGACTTGCGGCCACTGGATCATGGCTTTGCCGCGAGCTTCGCCGTCGGGGTGAATCAAGCGCACGTCTCTCAGGAACGCCTCGTTGTCCCGCCACGAAAAGGCGCTTTCCACCGCATCGAAGCGCATGCCGCGCAGGGTGACTGCCTCACACCGGGCGTGTCCGGTCATGCGGAATTCGGGGATATTTTGCTCGTCCAACTGGAATTCCCCCTCCGCCACCAGCGTTTGTTTGCCGGCGATCTCGATGGCCTTGAGTTCCGGAATTCCGAGCCACGCCTTGAGCAGGGCCGGAACCTCGAGCGACGAGGTGATGTCAAAGCGGCCGTCTCGTGAGTCGAGGTTGTAGTCGATGTGCCCTTCGAAGGTGCCGCTGGAATCGGTGGCGCGAAGCGAGGTGATGGTGAGCAAATCGCCGGTCATGTCCGCTTCGGCGGTCACTTGGTCGAGCCGGTGCTGGTTTTTACCAATGCTCCGGGCCTCCAAGGTGATCGTGGCCCGGGTGGCGGAGCGGTCGTTGGCGTTGCCTTCGAGGTAAACCCGCAAGCTCGGCGCTTGCTTTTCATCGAAGCTCCACTTTTCCAATTCATGGATGATTTTGGCAAGCAGCGCGCGGCGTTTGCCCTCGTTGGCTTCGTCCACCGGCTTGGGCCCGCCCTGCTGGTAGCCGATCAGTTGGGCGTCGAGCACCACGTCGATCCCGGCGATTTTGCCGTGGGCTCCGCGCACTTCCAGGCGGCGGCTGCCGGGCATCAAGAGCGTGCCATTCGCCCCGGTGACTTCCAAGGCTTCGGAGCCGGGTTCCTTCGGGTTGACCGGGAGCATGAGCCGCGCGTCCTTGAGCTCGACCTTGGCGAGGTGCAAAATCCCGCGGGCGAGCTTGGTTTTGTCGAAATCCAAGACCACCTGCTCAAGCCGCGAGAGTTCCCACAGGTGCTCGGGGTCGGAAAAAACGTGCACGTCATTGGCGACCACGCCGCGTAGCGGGACGTAACGCAGGCTGCCGATTTCCAAGAATGCGCCTTGTTTGGCGGCCTCGCGCTCGATCAGCGAACGCCACGACTCCGGCAGACCGGTCCGGTTGGCCCACCACAGCGCTCCAGAACCAGCCACCACCGCTGAGACGATCAGCAGGAAGAAGAGTGATCGGAGGTTCCGGGTGAGGTGCAGGCGATACATGTGCGAACGGCGCGCAGCCTATCGCGCGGTCTTTTGAAAAGCAACTCAAGGCACCAAACCGGCCTCGCGGAATGAATAGTAAGCGAGCCGGCCTTCCGCCGGGCGGCCAATGATCAAGTGGTCGAGCATCTCGATTTTCATCAACTTCGCCGCTTCGACGACCGTTTTGGTCACCATTTGATCCGCCCGGCTCGGACTGGGGTCGCCGGACGGGTGATTGTGGATCAGTACAAAACTGGAACCACCGCGCGTGATCACCGGCCGCAAAACCTCCCGCGGGTGGGCGCTGGATTCACTCACCGTGCCGACTGAGACGATCTCGGTCCCGATGTGCCGCAGCCGCGTGTCGAGCACGGCGACCACCACCTGCTCCTTCGCGAGGTGGCCCATCTGCGGGCCGAAAAACGAGTAAATGAGCTCCGGCGTGTCCAACGGCCGGCTTTGCACTTCCTCGCGGGCGATGCGCGCGCCGAGCTCGAAGGCGGCGGCAAGTTTGGAGGCTTTGGCCAGCCCCAAGCCCTTTTCTTTGGCCAACTGGGAGACGGACAGCTTGCCCAGCGAGCCCATCGAGCCGTATTTCCGGATCAGGTTCCGCCCGATCTGGATGGCGCTGACGCCCTTGGTTCCGGTGGAAATGAACAGCGCCATCAGCTCGTCGTTGTTCAGCGCGGCCGGCCCGAGCGCCGCCAGTTTTTCCCGCGGCCGTTGGTCGGAGGGCATGTCCTGAATCCGGCAGCTGGTTGCGTCGACTGCCTCGACGGCTCGGGGGGGAATCGTTCGATTTATGAACATTTGAACACTCTAACCCAGTTAGCGGGTTTGGCAAGCTCCGGAAACATACCGTTGGAAAAATCTGCCGGAGCTCCTAGCTTCCGGCATGACATGGGTGCTTTTTTACGATGGCGAATGCGGGTTTTGCTCGCGAGCGGTGCGTCAGGTCGCCCGCATGGACCGGCATGAGCGCGTCGCATTTGCCCCGCTGCAGGGGGATCTCGCCCGCGAACACGGATTTACCCACTACGCGGCGGAGGGTGGCGGGACGATGGTCGTCTTGCGCGAGTCCGACGGCAAGGTATTCACCCACAGCGACAGTTTGATCGAGCTGGCGCGTGCTTTCGGCGGCGGTTGGCGGATTCTGGCGCTGGCGCGATTCATCCCGAAATGGCTGCGCGACGCCGGATACCGTTGGATCGCCCGCAACCGCTACCGGCTGATGGGCCGGGCCGACGCCTGTGTACTGCCCGATCCGGCGATCTTGAAAAGGCTGCGGCAATAGAACCTTGAAATGCTGGAAACGGCGTGCATCCTCGCCGCCCGCCCATGGCAGGACCCACATTTCAAGCACTCCCAGGTTTCCGCGACTTCACTCCCCGTGAATGCGCGGTCCGCAATTATTTGTTCGACACCTGGCGCTCGGTCGCCCGCCGCTGCGGCTACGTCGAATACGAAACCCCGATTCTCGAAGACACCGGGCTGTATTTGAAGAAATCCGGCGGTGAGCTGTCCGCGCAGTTGTTCCGCTTCGAGGACCAGGGCGGACGCGACGTCACGCTGCGGCCGGAAGTGACCGCCTCGCTGGCGCGCATCGTCGCGCAACACCAGCGGGATTTCCCGAAACCGCTCAAGTGGTTCGAAATCGGCCAGTGTTTCCGCTACGAAAAGCCGCAAAAGGGCAGGGGCCGCGAGTTTCACCAGTTCAATGTCGATATCCTCGGCGAAGGTGGCGCGGCTGCCGATGCCGAGCTGATCGCGCTGGCGATCGAGACGATGCTCTCGTTCGGCTTCGTCGCCGGTGACTTCGTCGTCCGCGTGTCCGACCGCATGGCCTGGATCGACTTCGCTGCGGCCAACGGCATTCCCGAAGATCGCATCCCGGATTTCCTCGGCATCATCGATAAGATCGAACGTGAGAAACCCGAAGTGCTGGAGCAAAAACTCGCCGCCTTTTCTCTCACCCCGGACGCCGTCCGCGCCTTCATCGCCGATCCCGCAAACGCCTCCGCCGCCTACCTCGCCATCCGCGAAGACCTGGCCGCCCGCGGATTCGCCGACTTCGTCGAGCTCGATCTCTCTATCGTCCGCGGCCTCGCCTATTACACCGGCGTGGTCTTCGAGGTCTTCGATGCGAAAAAATCGATGCGCGCGGTCGCTGGCGGCGGGCGTTACGACACTTTGATTTCCACCATTTCCGATGGTGCCGTGGACATGCCCGCCACCGGATTCGCCATGGGCGATTACGTCATTCGCAACCTCATCGAGGAAACCACCCACGCCGCCATGCAGATGGAAGTCTGGCTCCAGCGCAACGCCGCCGCCTGCGACATCTACGTCGTCGTCGCGGATGAAACCAAGCGCGCCGAATCGCTTCGGCTCGTCACCAGCCTCCGCCGCGCCGGTATCTCCGCCGATCTTCCGTTAGGCTCGCCCAAGGTCGCCAAACAATTCCAAAGCGCCGAAAAATCCGGCGCCCGCTTCGCCCTCGTCGTCGG
>JBIPND010000304.1:0-4790 GCA_044374015.1 Luteolibacter sp.
AGATGTCGCCGTTTTTGTCCGGTTCGCTGCCGAAGGCGTATTCGTGGTAATCGCCGCTGATGCCCCAGTCGGCGCAGATGGTTTGAAAAGTGTCGGCGAGGCCGTCTTTGTCGGCGTCGGTGATTTTGGTGACTTCCGGGCGCTGGGTGAGGAAAAGCGCGCCGTCTTTCCAAAACATGCCGAGCGGCTCGTGGAGGTTTTGTGCGAATTTTTTCCAAGTCACCTTGCTGAGGTCGTCGGCATAGGCCCCGGAGCAAATCCAGAGGTCGCCGCGGCGGGTGGCGACGGCGATTTGTTGCTCCGGCATCAGCGCGATCGAGCCGATTTCCATGACCTCGCCGGGAGGAAGGGGGATTTCCTCGCGAAGGTAAAAATCGGAGGATTGCGCCGCGTGGGCGAGGGGGGAGAAGAGGAACATCGAACATCCAACGCTGAACATGGAACGTCGAACGGAAGAGGAAAGGGTGGGGCGCATGGTTGAGTGGGAAGTGAATGGAGCGGCGGTCATTGGCCGTCGGCGGATGGGGCGCGGTCGATTCGATTGGACTCAGCGACAGTCAACGAGTGCCTGATTGCCCCTTGTTTTCAAGGAATTAAACCGATGAGGAACGAAAATGCCCCGATCGGCAGCAGCCTTGAAACGTAGTCCTGGACTACACTTCAAATTCTCCGCACCGCGATTCCTCCGATCAGCAGGGTGAAACCGGCGTAAACAAACCAGTGGGCGATGTCCTGATAGACGGGCGTCTCCGGCATCGCGTCGCGGACGTTCGCCGGATCAAACCGCGGCAGCGCCGCCAGCGCTGCATCCGGTTCGCGGTCGAGGCGGTATTCCGCCGGATAGTCGCGCTGCCAGCCGAGGGTTTTCATCAACGCGTGATCGGGGTCGCGCAGGCTGAGATTGACCCGTTCGCGGCCGGCGAGATCGACGGTGGCCTCGTAGCGGCCGACGCCGGATTGGCGGATCGTCACCGGAACATCCGCGCCGTCGGCATCGATCGCCTTGGCATCCCAGTTCACCCGGTCCACCGGGCGGTCCTGTTCGTCGCGGCGTAAAATCGCGATCTTCCATTGCTCGCGCTCGACGCTGCCGGTGGCGGCCAGGCCGGTGGATTGTTCTTTTCTAACGATCCCGCGGAACACCTGCGCCCAGAACGCGCCGCCATTGCCCCAGCCGAGCCATTCGCCGCCCCACTTTTCGGTGAGGTCGGAGGTCCAGCAGAGGCCGGTGCCCAGGCCGTAACGGCAGATGGCTAACAGAGGGTCGCCGGTTTCCGCGGCGAGCAGCAGGGTGGCGGTGGGTTTCGGCTGGGTCATGACGTAACCGAGCACGAACGGCAGCTCGGATTTTTCGTAGCCGGAAAGGATCGGATGATCGCCGGTGACCACCGTGCCGAAGAGGTCCTCCTTGATGGCGGAGCGCGAGGCCTGCATGGTTTCCTTGGTGAAAATCTGCGGCATATTGTTAGGATCGTTGGTTTCGTAATAACGTCCGCCGCCTTCCTGCGCGATCATCTGCATGATGTCCTTGGCCGCGCCATCGCCTAACGAAACGCTGGAAATCGTCATGCCCTGCGCGCGCATGTCGCGCACCAGCCCGGCGAAATCGTTGTCCGGCGTCTGTCCGTCCGAGAGCACGATCATGTGTTTCACCTTGGCCACGGCGTTTTGCAACAGCGTGCGGCCCTCCACCATGCCGGGATAGGCGTCGGTGCCGCCATCGGCTTCGAGCGTGTCGATGGAATTGAGCACCGTGCCTTTGTCCGCCGCGCCGGTCATCGGCAGGATGATCCGCGTGCTGCTGTCGAAGCCGACCACCGCGATCTGGTCCTGTGCACCTAACAATTCGGCGGCGGCCTTGGCGGACGCGCGCGCGAGGGCGATCGGCTCGCCGCTCATCGAGCCGCTTTTGTCGATCACCAGCACCATCGCCAGGCTGGGTTTTTGTTTTTCCTTTTCGTAACGCGAAGTGAGCGGCAGCGCTTCTTCCACCGGGGTGCGGAAATAACCGCCGAGCCCGAACGAGTTTTCCGAGCCCAACATCGCCAGTCCGCCGCCGAAGTCCGAGACATAGCGTTTCAACAATTCCATCTGCCGCGTGCTCATCGAGGTGGCCGGCACATCTGCCAGAACCACCGCATCAAACGCTAACAACTCGGCCAGCGTGTCGGGCAGGCCGCGTTCGCCGCGCAGTTCGAGATCGAGCCCTTGCTGGGCCATCGCGCGGGCGAGCGGGCGCATCTGTTTTTCATCGCGGTGCAAAACTAACAACCGCGGCTCGCCTTTGACCGTGATCGTTGTCGCCACCCGGTTGTTCACCGGAAACCAATCCTTCTCGGGCAGCAGTTCCGCCTCCCAGCGGCTTTCGCCCGGCGAGGTCATGTTCACGTCGAGAGTCACCGTGGTTTCCTTGCCGGCTTCCAAACGAACCGGCGTCGATGCCACCGCCACACCGCGTTGCAAGATGCGGGCGGTGCCGTTCATCGTCTCGTTGGCGCGCATCCGCAGGCGCATGCGGACGATTTCCCCGCGGTAGGCCACGCGGGCCATCGGTTCGAGGGCGACGATCGCGGCTTCCGGTCGCTTCAGGCCATCGACCTGGCGGAACCTAACATCCACGCCTTCCTCGCGCAGCGTGCGCAGCGCGGCCTCCACGCCGGGGGTGGTCGAGGAGCCATCGGAAAAAACCACCAACCGCCGCGCGAGACCGGCGTCGAAGACCAGCCGCGATCCTAACAAAGCTTCCGGCAGCCGGGTCGAGTCGCGCACGCCGGCGTCGGTGGTGCCCTTCGCCGCTTCGTCCGCGAGTGTCCGGAGTGAGGCGGGATCGGCGGTGGCGAGGCGACTGCCGAATGATAGAACCGACGAGCGGTCCGCGCTGCGCAGCGACGCGGTGGAGGTTTCGATTTCAGCAGCGCTCAGGCGGATCGATTCCGGATCCACCGACTCCGAGACATCGACCAGATAGACGACATGCAGGTGATCGCTGCTGGATAGCCAGTACGGCCGACAGAGCGCGAGGATGAAACACGCCACGCCGAGCCAGCGCAGCGCGTGCGCCGCCCACTTGCGGGCGGGCGGGCGGTCCACCAGCGAGCGCCGCCAAGCGAAAATGCTGGCCGCCGCGCAGCCGAGCAGCAGCCAAAGTGGGAGGTAGGTGGAGAACTGCATGAAGAAAATTTATCCGACTTTGCGACGATGATAGAGAAGCTCCTCGGCCAGCACGGCGATGACCGCGGCGAGCAAAAACCAGCTGGCGAGCGGCCAGCCGGAGGCCAGTTTGACTTCCGGCGGCGGAGTGCCCGCGGGCGCGGGCCCGGACTCGCCGGCGGAGAAAACCGCGCCGCCGAGATTCCAATCCGTGGAATTACGGGAAAAGCCGTAGTTGCCAACGCGGACGATGGCCGCGGGCATCTGATAGGGAACGGCGGCGTTGCCAAAGGTGGCGCTGCCGGTGGGCTCCGTGCCGGGAACTTCCACGAAACTGCCGGTGCCGACGGCGGACGGGAAATGATCGCCGCGACCGGTTAACAAGACCGCGGCGTCGTGCACGAAGACCGGGAACCAGGGCGACAGGAAAAAATCCTCGCGCGCCGGATCGAGGTTGAAAACCACCGCCGCGCGGCCGCCGGCGTTGCTGCTGTAAAGCAGCGGCGTGCCATCCGCGTGGGCGAGGATGATGACGGAACCCGCCGGGGCTGTTAGCTTGCGGGCGCCGTCGAAATTCATCAACGCGGGATCGATGCGGGCCAGCAGCGGATGGTCCTTCGCCACCACTTCGGGCGGGCCGGCGGAGAGTTCGGCGCCGGGATCACTCCAGAACGGCGCTACTCCGGCCGGCGCGAAAATGATCGCCGCCTCGCATTCGGGCGGCGCGCCTTCGACGAGCGCGAGCCGCGCGAACTCATCGATGGGCTCGAACAACGAATCCGCCCGCGAGAATGCGGCGATGCATTGTTGGAAGAAAAACGGATTCGTGGCCTTGACCTGCACCGGGATCGGCTGCGGCGGGTTCAGGCCTAACGGCGCGATGTCGTCGATGGCGAGTGCGTCGCCGCCGCGCACGCGCAGCAGCCAGGCACCGGGATTGATCGCGTCCAGCTGGATCGATTCGCTGACTTGGCCGCGCGCCGGAAGTTTCACCGTGAACAAGCGGGCGAGCGTGCCGTCGTTGGCGGAAACCAATTCCATTTCCACATCGCGGTCATCCGGGAAATCGGAGACCAGCGAGGCGAACAAAGTGGCGCGCCCGGGACCGTCCCAGCGGAGATCGGCGGCGGTGATGCCGATGTTGTTAGCGCCGCTGCCGACGGGGACGATTTCGATGGCGGCGGGCAGCTTGATCGCGGCGGAGTGACGGTCAGTTAGAAAAAGAATGCGGGTATTTCCCGAACTTTCGCCGGCGGCGGACGAGAGCAGCGAGAGTTCCGCTAGCGCGTTGGGATCGAGCGGAAGGTCGGACGGCTTGATGGCATCGAGCGCGTCGCGCAGCAGGCGGGCGTGATTGGTGAGGTTCGCGTGGTATTCGAGGGTGGTGGCGACTCCGGCAACGGCCGCGCGTTGGGATCCGCCGAGCGCGGTGATCCACGAGTCGGCGAGTTTTTTGGCGAGGTCGAGGCGCGAAACGCCGTTTTCGACGGCCTGCATCGAGGCCGAGCGGTCGATGATGACTAACAAATCCGGCGCGTTTCCATCATCGAAGCGCGGGCGGGTGAGGGCGAAGATTGCGGCGAGGAAAGCGAGCGCCACCAGCAGCAGCGACAGCAGATTGCGGAGTTTCTGGAACAGCG
>JBIPND010000307.1:0-4774 GCA_044374015.1 Luteolibacter sp.
GGATTGGGCGAGTTTTTCGGTGGCGCGGACGGTGAGCTGGCGGCGGATGATCTGGTCGGCGGCGAGCAGTTGAGCGTCGTGGTCCTTGATCGAGAGGATGGCTTTGGCATGGCCGACGGTGAGGCGGGCTTGGGCGACAAGCAGTTGCACGTCCTGATGGAGGTCCAGCAGGCGCATCGCGTTGGCGACGCTGGCGCGGGATTTGCCGACGCGGGTGGCGATTTCCTCCTGCTTGAGGGAAAATTCCTTGACCAGGCGGACGTAGCCGGCGGCTTCTTCGAGCGGGTTGAGGTCCTCGCGCTGGAGGTTTTCGATGAGCGCCATTTCCAGCACATCGCGATCGGACGCTTCACGTTCGATGACCGGGACGGTGGTGAGGCCGAGTTTTTTGGAGGCCCGCCAGCGTCGTTCACCGGCGATGAGTTCGAAGTTTCCGTTCACCAGGCGGACGATGAGCGGCTGGATGATGCCGTGCTGGCGGATCGACTCCATCAGGTCGTCCAGCGGCGATTCGACAAACTGCAAACGCGGCTGCAGCGGGCTGGGGACGATTTGATCGATGGGCACCTCGCGCACGCGCTTGAAATCCTCGGGAGTGGCTTCGGAAATGGGAATTACCGTGTGGGTGCTCTTTTTGATGAGTGCTCCGAGTCCTTTTCCGAGTGCCTGTTTCGCCATGGGGCGAAAGCATTACGCAAAGTCGCTTTGAAAACCAAGCGGATTTCCCGGGGCTTTTCGAATGCTTGGGAAATGGCGGCCCGCAGGCTTGACGCGGGAGGGGGGCGCGGGCATCCATTGCCACGTGAAACCGAAGTTTTTAATGCCTGTTCTCGCTGTTTGGGCCTTGGCATGGGGCGATTGCCCGGCTCAGGCGCCGTTGGCTCCGCTGCCGCCGCTGGCGGAAGAAGTGCCGGCGGGGACCGCCTCGTCGGCCCCGGCGGACGTGGTGGCTTCGGCGGTCGCCGCGGTCGCCAAGCTCGGCGACGAGGTGGTGTTAGGCCGGTTCCAGGTGGCGGTGGACCGGATGAACCCGACGTGGAAGGAGCGCACCGCCAAACGCGTGGGCGGCATGGCCGTGCTCGAAAAACAACTCGCCGGAGTGGCCCGCCAGATGGTGCAGCAGGGGATCAGCATGATTTCCTTCAAGCCCCAGGGGTTGCCGAAGTCGTATGAAGTCGGACCGGGAAAAAAGGTGGAGAAGGTCAATGGCGTGGTCGTCGAGTCACTCATTTTCAACAAGTGGCTGGTGCTGGTGCCGACGGTGACCAAGTTCCGGATCATGCGCGAAGGCGAGGTGAAGCCGTTGTTCATCGAGAGCATCGGCTTCCAAGTGGCGATTTCCGACAAGGGCAAAGACGACTGGACCTTCATCGACGGATCGAGCTTGTCGGTGAACGATCTCCGCAGCCTGTTTGCAACTTTGCCGCAGGATATGCAACTTCCTCCTTTGGAAAAACGCGAAGCTCGTTAGAGTCCGGCCATGGCATCAAAGAAGAAGAAGGCTGTCTCGGAGCATGCGTTGCTGCATCGCAAGTTGCTGGATCTTTGGAACCGCGGGCAGAGCAACTACTGCGAGGTCCGCGATTCGGCCATCCACGGCCGCGGGGTTTACGCTTCGTGTTTCATCCCGAAGGGAACCAAGATCATCGAATATGTGGGTGAGCTGGTGGACAAAGCCGAGAGCGAGCGCCGCGCCCTTTCCCAACATTCCAAATCGCTGAAAACAGGTGATGCCGCAGTATATATTTTCACGCTTTCCAGGAATTACGACATCGATGGCAACGTGCCGTGGAACACCGCGCGGTTGATCAATCATTCGTGCAGCCCGAACTGTGAGGCGTGGATCGAAGGCCGGAAAATCTTCATTCACGCGCTCTGCGACATCCAGGCGGGCGATGAGTTGACCTTCGACTACGGGTTCGACGTCGATTGTTACGAAGACCACCCCTGCCGCTGCGGCAGGGATGGCTGTGTGGGCTACATCGTGGGTCGCGCCCAGTGGCCGGAGTTGATGGAGCGCTTGAAAAAATAACAGGCGGCTACCAGGTCCGCAGGCGCAGGCTGACCATGCCGAAGAGCCCGCTGTCCAGGTCCTGCTCGAAAAGCTCGTCGCCGTTAGGTTCCGTTAGGTTGATCTCGTTGCCGACTGACATGCCGGCGGCGGCGGTGAGCCAGAGTTTTCCGGTGAGGCGGTGGCTGGCGTAAACTCCGAGGCGGTAGCTGGTGAGATCGACGGAACTCGAGCGGCCCTGTTGGTCGGTGACGTTCCAGACGCCGCCGCCCGGTTCGCCGCGGAACCCGAACTCCCACTTTGCGTCCGGGGTGTAGGAGGCGAGGAAGGTCGGCCCGTAAAGTCCGACGCGGATTTCATCGCTGACCCGCCAGTCGAAACCGATGCCCGGATAGAAGGTCGCGTCGCCATTGAGGTTGGCCAGGGCCGCGCCTAAGGCCAGGCTGAAGCGATCGTTGAAACGGTAGCCGACGCCGCCCGCCACATCGGAGGTGAAATCGTCGCCGCCGATTTTCTGATAGTCACCGGCCATTTCCGCACGCGCCCAGCCGGCGTAAAACCAGGGCGAGCCCTGCTGGGTTTTGAGGGCGAAGACACTCGCGCTGACGGAGTGCAGATCGTCGTCATTGATCGGGAAACCCGCGCCCGCGCCGTCGAAGTCGAGGTGGGTCAGCTCGTATTTGAACAACGGGATGAGGGTGAGTCCTTCCAGCGGTTTGAGCGGTCCGGAGAGCAGCGAGCGAAGTTCGAAGCGCGAAATACTGAGGTCGCCCGGAGCACCGTCGAATCCGGTTTCTCCCTCGTAGCTGAAGGTCGCGCGGGCGACGTCAAATTCGGGGATGGCTTCGGATCGATCGGTTAGGCTGACTTCTTCCTGGGCGCAGGCCGAAAAAAGACAGCCGAGCCACGCGGCGGCGGTTGCGGTTTGTTGGAGCATTCGCCAGTGTGCATGCCATGGACCACGGACGCAACCCGACGAATTTTGAAATGGCGGTTTATGATGCGGTGCGGCGGATTCCGGCCGGCAAGGTGAGCAGTTACGGACGAATCGCCCGCCAAATCGCCCAGGGCACGGCGCGTTCGGTGGGCAGCGCGCTGGCGAAGAATCCTTACGCGCCCGAGGTTCCGTGCCACCGGGTGGTGCGCGCGGATGGCGGGTTGGGCGGCTTCCACGGCAAGACCGAGGGTGCGCCAATATTGGAGAAATCCGCGATGTTGCGTGCCGAGGGTGTGCCGTTCGTCGCGCTGGCGGTGGTGGATCCCGCTGCGATGGTCGGCTGAAAACAGGCGGGTCAGCCTTGCATCAGTTTCAGGCCCCAGCCAATCAACGCGGCGGTGGCGGCCAGCAGCAGCACCAATAACAGCAGGCTGCGGTTCTGGTCGCGCAGCACGTTGGCAACCTCGCCGCGTGACACCGTCTGCTCGTGGCGTTTGCGGGCGGCGCGCTCCTGGATCTCGTCGAGCGGCGGCATGGTGGTGTCGCGGTCCCGGATTTCCTGGGCGATTCGTTTCGGAATTTCCGCGCATTCCTTTTGCCGACGCAGGAGCTGCTGGTCGGTCTCGCGGAGTTCGTTCAGTTCCAGGTCCTCTTTGAAAAGCGTGCTGCGGCTCATGGTGGCGAAGGTGGCTTATTGGACGAGGTAAACGAAAAGCGCGATGCTGCCGAGCACCAGCACCGGCAGATTGAAGGCAAATCCGTTGCGCAGGTTCACCGCGAACTCCGAGCTTTCCGCCCTGCGGCCATTCGCACGACCGCGCTTCGAGGCTCGGCCGAAAATGCTGCCGCTGCGGCTTCCTTCGAAATAGGCGGCGGCCTGGTCATATTCGTCCGAGGCGATGTCGATGGCCATCGAGGCGCGCTCGAGTTTTTCGGATAGATTGTCGCGGTTCCAGCTTTCGGGATTGAACTTGTGGATCTTCGCCAGGTGATCGGCGAAGGCCACGCGGCATTGCTCGAGCTCTTCGGACTCCTTGCGCATTTCCACCAGTTCGCGGTCCACCAGGGTCAGCGCGGTGGTGAGTTTTTCCGTCAGCTCGACCTGTTGGGAGATAAAAGTGCGCTTGCGGGTCGTGAGTTCCTCCAGCTCGGTTTTTTTGCGTTCGAGCTCCTCGCGCTGGAGTTGGATGCGGTCGAGCTCCTCTTGCGCGTCCTTGAGCTTGCGATCGTAATCTTCGTCGCGCATCGGGTTGCCGGAGGGAATTTCCATTTGCGTCGAACGGATCTTGATGTGGTGAGTGTGTTCGCTGGGGGATGCCATGGGATGGAAATGGTGAAAGAACTTCCCTGTGTGTAACCAAATCCGCCACGGTCAGCCAGCGAAATATTTCGGATATCTTGACAAATTCCGTGGACGGCGCGGCCTCCCCGCTCAGATGTAAAACATCGGTGCGCCCTGGTTGCTGGCCAGGTTTTCCACGGTGATTTGATCCAGCGATTGCTGCAGGCCCGTGGAAATTTGCTCCCACGCCCGGCGCACCGCCTGGCCGGAATCGCCGTCCATGGTCACCGAGCACTGGAGCAACGCCGGGTCCACCGCCTCCACCACCTGGCGCAGCGTGATTTGATTCGCCGCGCGGCCCAACAGATAGCCGCCCGCCTTGCCGCGGCGGCTGTCGATCAGCCCGGCGCGCCGCAGATCGTTGAGAATTTGCACCAGAAAATTTCCGGATACGGCTTCACGTTGCGCAAGGTCCTCGAGCCGTGTAAGAGTTCGCCCGTCATGGTATTTCGCGAGCTGGGCCAGCGCCCGGCACGCGTATTCC
>JBIPND010000306.1:0-4774 GCA_044374015.1 Luteolibacter sp.
GCTGGTGGCGGCGGGGGGGTTTGCTGGTGTGGCGTTTGGACATGTCAGGCGCGGAGTTCGAGTGACAGCTCGGCGATGGTTTTGCACAAATCGGGGAAGGAAATTCCGGCTGCTGCGGCGGCTTTGGGCAGCAGGCTGGTTTCAGTCATGCCGGGGATGGTGTTCACCTCGAGCACGAAGGGACGGTTTTGTCCGTCTAGCAGCACATCGACGCGCGAATAGATTTCCACGCCGAGCGAGCGGTGGGCGGCAAGTGCGGCGGCTTGCACGGCCATGGTGGTTTCCAAATCGAGGTCGGCCGGGCACTGGTATTGGCTCCCTTGCGCGCCGCTGAGCCACGGGTATTTGCTGGCCATGTCATACACGCCGTCCGGCGGAGTGATCTGGACAACAGGCAGCGGCACGCCGTTGAGAATGCCGACGGTGAGTTCCTTGCCTTCGATGAACTCCTCGATGAGCACCTCGCGGTAGGTTTCCGCGGCTTTGAGCAATGCCGCGGGCACTTCGTCCTGGGATTTGACGATCTGGATGCCGACGCTGGATCCTTCCAGCGGCGGCTTGATCACAAGCGGGGCTTTGATCGTTAGATCAGGAACCACGCCGGGGCTGAGGGCCAGCGTCTCGGAGCGTGCGGTCGGCACTCCGGCTGATAGAAATTGTTGTTTGGCGAGGGATTTATGGATGGCGAGTTTGCTGCTAGCGGAACCAGCCCCGGTGTAGGGCACTCCGAGTTTTTCCAGCGCATCCTGCAATTGTCCGTCCTCGCCGAAGGTGCCGTGGATCACATTGAAAGCGAGGTCGGTTCCATCCGGCAGGGCGACGGCGGTGGTGGCGATGTCCACGCCGACGGCATCCAGGCCGAGACCTGACAGCGCCTTGAGCACCGCGTTTCCCGAGGCCAGCGAGACCTCGCGCTCCGACCCCGGACCACCCATGAGAACTGCGATTTTTTTTCCGCTCAGCATTTTGGTTATAGAATTGGATTTAGAAACTAGGCTCGTCCTCGCCGAGGATTTTGATCTCGGTTTCGAGTTCGATGTGATGCTCGTCGCGCGCCTTTTCCTGAATGAACTCAATCAACGTCAGAACTTCCAGCGCAGAAGCGCCGCCGGTGTTGACGACGAAATTTCCGTGCATTTCGGAAACCGCCGCCTGGCCGCAGGTGCTGCCTTTCAAGCCCATCACATCGATCAGGCGGCCGGCCGGCAAACTTTCCGGATTCCTGAAGGTGCAGCCGGCGGATGCGGCGACGGGTTGGCTGGCCTTGCGTTTTTCGCGCGAGGCGTCCCAGCGCTCCTTGATGTTGGCGGTGGTGTCGGCCTTGCCTTTGAAGACCGCCTGCAGCGCGAAATTCCGCCGGAGCTCGGCGACGTTGCGGTATTGGGAAACGATTTCCGCGCGCTCGCGGGTGCGGATGACGCCGTCCTCGTCGAGGAACGTGACCCGCACCACTTGATCGAACATTTCCACGCCCATCGCGCCGGCATTCATGCGCAGCGCGCCGCCGACGTTGCCGGGGATGCCTTCCATCCACTCAAAGCCGCCGATGCCGCTGCCTCCCGCGATGCTGGCGAGTTTTTTCAATCGCACGCCCGCGCCCGCCGTGACGTGGCCTTTGCCATCCACCGTGACTTCGGAAAACGCACCGCCGGTCGGGTGAATCACCGCGCCGCGGATGCCACCATCGCGAACTAACAAATTCGATCCGCGGCCCACGACGCGCACCGGAATCCCGCGCTCGCGGCAGTAATCGACGAGGAAGGCAAAACCGTAAAAACTGTGCGGCTCGATCCAATACTGCGCCGGGCCGCCGACCAGCATGGTGGTGTGGCGGCTCATCGGTTCGTAAAGTTTGCCGTCGATTTCACCGTCTGGCATCAGCCCGCGGATTTCCTCGAGCACCTTGAGATCGGCGGCGATGCGGCTGCCGGCTTCGTGGACGTTTCCGGCACCGAGGGTGATGAGCAGGTCGCCGGGCACGAGCGCGTGGCCGATCGCGTGATGGGCGGTGGCGAGGTCCGGGACGGAGGTGACCGGGATGTCGCCGTGGCGTTTCATCGCCTCGACGAGGGTTTCGCCAGAGATCCCCTTGATCGGTTTTTCCGAGGCCGCGTAGATGTCGGTGATGAAAACCAGATCAGCGGCTTGCAGGACTTTTCCGAAATCATCGGCGAGCGCCTGGGTGCGCGTGTAGCGGTGCGGTTGGAAGAGCACGACGACGCGTTTCGATTTGAGCGAACGCGCGGTTTGCAGCGTCGCGGCCAGCTCGGACGGGTGGTGGCCGTAATCGTCGATGATGCGGTAGTTGGGCGAGAGATACTTGGTTTCGAAACGCCGTTTGGCACCCGCGAAGGTGGCGAGCGCGCGGGCGACCAGCGTGAACTCCGCGCCGCAGCTATCTGCCAGCGCGATGGCGCCAAGCGCGTTGAGCACGTTGTGATTTCCCGGGATTCCAAGCTCGACATCGCCTAACACCTCACCCTTGCGCTTCACGGTGAAAGCCGACGAGCCTTTCAAATCCCGCAGGTCCGTCGCGGTGTAATCGGCATCCTCCCAGCCGTAGGAAACGGCGTTCCCACGGCCGGCGCAAACTTCGAGCGCCACCGGATCTTCGGCGCAATAAACGAGTTTTCCCGTCGTCTGGTCGGCCAGCGTGGTGAAGACTTCCTTGATGTGATCGATGTCCCGATAGAAATCCAGGTGCTCGGCCTCGATGTTGAGGATCACTGCGTGCTCCGGGTGATAGAGCGCGAGCGTGCCGTCGCTTTCGTCACCTTCCGCGACCATGAATTCGCCGTCATCTGACCATTTCGCGTTCGCGCCGAGGATTGGAATTTCCGCACCGACGTAGTGGCACGGCTTGTGCCCGGCCTCGCGCAGGACGTGGGCAGTCATCGAGGAGGTGGTGGTTTTCCCGTGGGTTCCGGAAATGATGATGCCTTTTTTGGTGTGTAAGATTGCGGCAAGGCACTCGGCGCGGCGGAGCAGCGGGATCTTCGCCTTCTTGGCGGCGGCGTAAGCGGGATTTGCCGGTTTGATGGCCGAGGAATAAACCACGATGTCCGCTTTTTTCACGGCGGCGGCAGTGTGGGGCGAGGAAAAAACCAGACCGACGCCTTGCATCCGCTCGGTTTCCGCGGTGGTGACCTTGTCGGAGCCGCTGACCTTGTGGCCCATCCCCAACAACAGCAGCGCCAGCCCGCTCATGCCCGATCCGGCGACGCCGATGAGGTGGATTTGGAGCGGTTTGCTGCGGTCGGTGAGGCGTTGGCTGAAATCGGTCATGATGGCGTGAGAGTGGCTTCGATGGCGGCGCACACCCGGTCCGCGGCGTCCGGAATGGCAAGTGCGCGGGCGGCTTTTGCCATGCGTTTGTAAGTTGGCAAGTCTTGCAGGATGGAAGTTGCCAAAGTGGCGAGTTTTCCGGCGTCCAAATCGCGCTCCTGGACGAGTTTCGAAGCCCCGGCGTCGGCGAACACCTCGGCGTTGCGCGTCTGGTGATCGTCGGCGGCGTGGGGATACGGCACCAGGATCGATGGATGGCCGGCGATGGAAATTTCGGTCAAGCTCGATGCTCCGGACCGCGCGATGACCAGATCCGCCATCGCGTAGGCCGAGGGCATCTGATCGCAAAATCCGAGCACTTGGTAGCCTTCCCGGCCCTGGGTGATTTCCGAAACCCTCGCGAAATCCGCAGCTCCCGCAATGTGCAACACCTGCGTTTCCGCCGGCAAAAGCGCCGCGGCCGCCGCGCTCAGCTCGTTCAGCCGCCGCGCTCCCTGGCTGCCGCCGGTCACCACGATCGTCGGCCGCGCCGCATCCATTCCGAAGAACTCCGCCGCTTCCTCGCGCGACGGCAGATCGATGATTTCCGGCCTCACCGGCGTCCCGGTGGTCACCGTTTCCCGATGGGGGAAAAACGGCTTCGCGGCGTCCAGCCCGAGGAAAACCCGCGTGCAAAACCGGCTGGTCATCACATTCGCCCGGCCCGGGCGCGCGTTCGAATCATGGATGAAGGTTTTCAGCCCCAGCTTGTGCCCGGCGTAAACCGGCGGCAGCGAGGTGAAGCCGCCCATCCCGATCACCGCGTCCGGTTCGAAGCGCCGGATCAGCTTTTTGCAATGGCTGATCGAACCCCGGAGTTTCCACAAAAACGGCAGCATCCGCGGCGAAAACGTCGGCGGCTTGGCCACGGCGGGCACGGTTTCAAAATTCAGATGCCGGTATTTCGCGGACGCCTCGGAATCCACCTTCTTCTCGGAAATCAGCAGCATCACCTCGTGGCCGCGCGCCCGCAACGCTTCCGCCACGGCGATTCCGGGGAACAAATGGCCGCCGGTGCCACCACAAGCGATGAGGATTTTAAAAGACTTCGGCACGAATATGGGGGTGATGACAACTGAGGCGGATGGTCCGGAATGAATTTCCGGCAACTATTCGCAAAAAATTAAGCAAATCCTAAATATCCGGCAATCCTCAAAACCGGAAAGCCCGGGAAATTTCCTCAAACCCCGCTCCCATCCGCGCCGATGATCCGGGCACAGCCAACCCGGCCCGCGTCGCTCACAAAAAACGCACCTTCAGTCATGATGACCGCCCGAAATGCGGTGATTCCACCTCGGATCTTCGCGCAGATTGCCGTCACAACCACGCCAGCTCGTACAAGCTGCGCCAACGGGCCCGATGCGGAATCGTTGCAAATACCAACAACGTCCGCGCAACATGCAATCCACCAAGCCAGCGCAGGAATCAGATAGGTCTGTTTTTCCCATAA
>JBIPND010000308.1:0-4772 GCA_044374015.1 Luteolibacter sp.
GATCATCGCCTTTCACGACGGCCTGCTTTTTGATCTTAGGGATGCCGGGATCAAGGTGCCGCGCGACATGGGCTTCGCCAGTCTTCACCTGGACGAAAAAACCGATCCCTCCATCTCCGGCATCTGTGAGAACAACCGCCTTGTCGCAATCAGCTCTGTGAACTTCCTCGATCAAATGATCCGCCATGGAGAAAGGGGCCTTCCGGAAGCCCCCATCAATCTGATGATCGAAGGTACATGGATCCCTGGCAAAACCCTCTGCTCGCAAATCAAGAAGCCGAAGCGAGCCATTTCGTGATAATGCCCCCATTGGTGGGACAGTTCCCACGACTGGAATCTCGCGTGGTGATCCCGGGTCCTTCTTGATCCATCGAAGCAAGCGGCCACCCGCCGGAATTTTTCCATGCTTCGATTTCACCCATGAGATACGGCCATTTCGACGACACCCGGAGAGAGTATGTCATCACCCGCCCGGACACACCCCGCGCCTGGTCCAACTACCTCGGCTCCCGGCGCTACGGCGGCATCATCACCGCCGGCGCGGGCGGTTATTCTTTCACCCGCTCCCCTGCCGAAGGCCGCATCCTCCGCCACCGCTACAACAGCATTCCCATGGACCTCCCGGGACGCCAGTTCTACATCCGGGACACGGAAAGCGGGGACTTTTGGTCCGCGGCATGGCAGGCCACCGGCAAGCCGCTCGAATGTTATCTGACAGAAACCCGGTTCGGCCCCGGTTACGCGATCATCACCAGCGATTACGACGGCATCCGCGCGGAAAGCACCTACTACATTCCGCTCGAAGCCGAGTTTGAGTATTGGCGATTGCAAGTCACCAACACAGGTGAACGGCCACGCACCCTGAGGGTGTTTGCGTTCTGCGAGTTCACAACGGAATGGAACCTCATCAACGACACGCTCAACCTGCAATACACCCAATACATCGGCCGGGCCCGGTACGCCGATGAAATGATCGCCGCAAGCTCCTGCGCCCATCTCACTGCGGATCCGGAAAACTTTTCCAATCGGGACCAATCGCGCCATTGGTGGATGACACAATGCCTCACACCTGTCACCGGCCACGACTGCGACCGGGAGGCATTCATCGGAGCTTACGGCGGCTTCCACTCGCCGTCCTCTGTTAGGGTCGGAGAGTGCACCGGCAGCCAGGGTTTCTCAGACAACACCTGTGGCGCGTTGCAAAGCGATCTGACCCTCGCACCTGGAGAATCAGCGGACATCCTAATTCTATTAGGCATCGGCGCGGCAACCGTTGGAAAATCGGTCCGGCGGGAATTCGGAAATCTCGCCGCCTTCGACAAGGGACTTGCAGAGCTGCAAACGCATTGGCACGGCCTGTTGGATTGCTTCCAGACCGAGACCCCCGATCCCGCTTTCGACGCCATGACAAACACATGGGGAGCCTACAACGCGCTCATGACCTTCGAATGGTCACGCTCCTGTTCGCTTGTCTATACCGGCGAGGATCGCGATGGTTTCGGCTTCCGCGATACCGTGCAGGACTGCCTCGGAGTGACCGGCATGATCCCCGGCGAGGTCCGCGCCCGACTGATTCTGATGTTGTCCGCCCAGGATGCCTGCGGTGGCGCCCAACCCGAGGTGCGTCCTTGGAGTCACGCCCCCGGAAAAATGCCTGCCACTCCACCGGCCCGCTACCGCTCGGACGATTGCCTATGGTTTTTCAATGCGATCCCCACCTACGTTGCGGAAACCGGCGACACCGGATTCTACGATGTGATGGTTCCTTATGCCGATCAGGGGGAATCCTCCGTCCTCGGCCATCTTCGCCGCGCCCTTGAGTTCAACCTCGACCGCTCCGGCACGCACGGCCTGCCCTGCGGACTATCAGCCGATTGGAATGACTGCCTCAAGCTGGGATATAAAGGTGAATCGCTGTTTGTCGCATTTCAACTCCGCCTCGGTCTCGATCTCTACTCGAAAATCGCCGGCGCCCGTGGGCTTGCGGAAGATGCAAGTTGGGCGACCCTGCGCCTTGCGGAACTTGATGCGGCGATCCAACGCATCGCGTGGGATGGCGAGTGGTTCAGATGGGCCATCGCCGAGGACGGCACCATTTTCGGCACCAAGGACTACCCCGAGGGACAAGTTTATCTCAATACCCAGGTCTGGGCGATTCTATCAGGTGCTGTTGACCCTTCCCAAGCCGCTTCCGCCCTCGGAATCGTCCGCGAGCGTCTCGCCGGCGAATGGGGAGTCGCGATGTGTGCACCGCCATTCTCGAAAACTCCGGTGGAAGTCATGCGCGCCGTCCTCATGAACCCCGGCAACAAGGAAAACGGCGGCATTTTTTCCCACACCCAGAGCTGGGCGGTCCTTGCCGAAATCGCATGCGGGAACGGCGATCAGGCATTTGCCTATTTCAAATCATTCCTGCCATCGGCACAAAACGACCGTGCCGAGCTTCGCGAAATCGAACCCTATGTCCATTGCCAGAGCACGCACTCAAGGTTCTCGGAAAAGACCGGAAAATCCCGTGTTCCGTGGCTTTCCGGAACCGCATCCTGGGCGCATTACACAGCCACCCAGCACATCCTCGGCATCCGCCCCGAAGATGACGGACTGCGCGTTGACCCCTGCATCCCATCGAACTGGCCGGGATTCAAGGTGACCCGCCGCCTTCGCGGCATGACACTTCATATTGAAGTCTTCAATCCGGCAGGACGCCAGCGTGGTGTCGATTCACTGAGCATCGATGGCGAGCCCGTCGCGGGAAACTTCATCCCTTCATCAAAACTCCACGACGGAGGAAAAATCGTCGCCATCCTCGGCTGATCAAACCCCAACCATGCAAATCTACACCCATCCGGAATCCCTGCCCCGGTCGGATGATTTCAGCCTCCGTGTCAACGGGCACCCGATCGAGACACTTGCCACCGGCGTCGCGGACTTCTCCATTTGCGCGTTGGATGAAGATGACTTCCCCGCCCTGGTGGAGCTTGCCGTCCACCGTCCATTCGGCGGTGTTCACATTAGCCCGCTTTCGAAACACATCGACTGTAAAGTGGACGGATCGATCATCACGTTCCACCTGAATCGGCCTGAAAAGTTATCAGTGAACTTCGGATGGGGAAACAAGCCGTTCTATCTATTCGCCAATCCTCGCGAAACAAATCCTCCTTCTCCAGATGATCCTCACCTCGTCACCATTCCCGCTGGCAAAGTCAACGAGAGCCCGATGTTCACGCTGGAAGACGGGCAGACCCTCTATCTCCCGGGCGGCTCCGTCCTCAAAGCCCGCCTCCACATCAAGGGCAAGAAATCAATCCGGATTTGCGGACATGGAATCATCGATGGCTCCTTCTATGATTCATCCACGGACGGCTGCATCCCCACCCTGATCCTTGAACGCTGTCCGGGCGCACTCGTGGAAGACATCACCATGATCCGTCCCGCGGGCTGGATGCTGATGTTGGCTGTTAGTGATGGCTCCGTCGTCCGGAATCTCAAGCAGATCGGCGAGGTGGTGTCGTCCGACGGGATTGATGTCGTCGGCTCCAGCGATGTTCTGATCGAGGATTGTTTCCTCCACAACAACGACGACTGCGTGGTCATCAAAGCCTTCGAAGTTGGAGAAAAAAACCTTGCACAAACCCGGGTCGATGGACGGAGGAACGTGGAAAACGTCATCGTCCGCAATTGTACGCTTGCGAACTGGACTTCGGGCAACGCCATGGAGATCGGCCACGAACTCTCTGTCGATCACGTGCGTGATGTCATTTTCCAAGACATCGATGTCCTCCATGTCCACGGCACCGGTGCAGTTTTTTCCCTCCATAACAACGACCGAGCACTCATCAAGAATGTTCTTTTTGAGAACATCCGCATCGAACACTGTTACGACAAGTTTCTCGACTTCCGCATTTCCCAATCACGCTTCAGCACCGACTCCGAACGGGGCCACATCCGTGGGATCACCTTGCGGGACATTCACTGGACCCGCTCGCCCTACAACCCGGGATATACCATTTCCCTCGTCGGCGGTTGGGACGACGCCCACCGGATCGAAGACATCACCCTCGACCACATCGTCATCGACGGCCAAGCCGTCCGCCATATCGACGAACTGGAAATCACCACCCGTCATTGCCACGGACTGAGACTCATCGACCCCTCATGAAAACAAGCACCATCACCGGAACCTTTGCCAACAAACTGGACGCCTTGCGCGAGAGGCATGAACTGCTGATCGAACATTCCAATTCCATCGACACGGATTGGTACAACGGAGTTTACGAACGCTATGTCCATCCCGTCGTCACCGCCGCCCACGTGCCATTGGAATGGCGCTATGACCTCAACCCCGCAACCAATCCCCACCTGATGGAACGCCTTGGCATCAATGCCGCCTTCAACGCGGGAGCCATCGAGTGGAATGGAAACATCGTCCTCTGCGTCCGTGTGGAGGGCTGGGATCGCAAGAGCTTCTTCGCCATCGCCGAGTCCGCCAATGGCATCGATGGCTTCCGTTTCTGGGATGAACCCTGTGTGATTCCGGAAACCCCGGACCCGGACACCAATGTCTATGACATGCGCCTCGTGAAACATGAGGACGGCTGGATCTACGGACTCTTCTGCACCGAGCGCCGCGATCCCGCAGCTCCGGAGTCGGACCAATCCAGCGCCACAGCCCAGTGCGGCCTTGTTAGAACACGTGACCTCAGGACATGGGAACGCCTGCCTGACATCAAGACACCTTCGGCCCAACAGCGAAACGTGGTGCTTCATCCGGA
>JBIPND010000309.1:0-4760 GCA_044374015.1 Luteolibacter sp.
CCGTCTTTGAGTGGGTCGATGGCCATGGGTGCGCGGGTTTGCAGTTCCGACGAAACGCCGGGCGGGCGGTGGTGTCACGCTTTTGTTGGGAAACCGGGGTGGAAAACCCCGGTGAAATTTCCCGCAAAAGTCCGTTGCCAGTCCGCCCCGGCAAGGGTATTGACCGGGCATGTCCATCGTCGCCGAAGAATCCGCCGTCATCGAAAAAACCAAGGAACTCTGCGCCCACATCGTGAGCGATCCTGCGTTTCTCCAGCTCCAGGCAAATGTCGAGCGCTTCCTGAGCGACGACGCGGCCCGCCTCCAATACCAGAGCGTGCATGAAAAAGGTGAGGAGCTTCACCACAAACAACACGCCGGAATCGAACTCGGCGCCGCCGAGATCCGCGACTTCGAAACCGCCCGCGAAGCGCTTTTTGAAAACGCGGTGGCCTGCGATTTCCTCGCCGCCCAGCGCGAATTGGAAAACCTGCAAAAGGAAATCAGCAAATACGTCGGTGCCACCATCGAACTCGGCCGCGTGCCCACCGCCGATGATCTTGCCGCTGCCGGTGGCGGTGGCTGCTGCGGCGGTGGAGGCGGCGGCGGCGGTGGTTGCTGCAGCTGATCGTTGCGATCCCGAATTTTAAAATGCAAAGGCCCGCGATCCCTCGATGGCGGGCTTTTTCGGTTTGGAATGCGCCATGGGTCTTATTTTGGGTTCCCGAAATGATGGTGGTGTGCTACCGAATGGGCGTGCATTCCCTCCGCTGGATACTTCCTTTTGGAATCCTGATTTTCGCCTGCCTCCAGTGTCGTCCGATTGGTCCGCCGCCGGGGCAGCGGAATTCGAGGGTGACCAACCACTCGCCGGCCAAACCCAGTGGCGGCGGCGGCGCCTCGCTTTCGGCAATGATGCGCGAGGTGAATTTGCGGGTGGATATGGTCCGCCGAGGGACTCACGGGCGCAAGGTGGTGCGGCCGATGACGCCGCGCTACATCACCATCCACAGCACCCAGAATTACACGGCGGATGCGGCAAAACATTCGCTGGCGCTGAAAAACGGCCGCCTGCGCTCGCCGAAAACCCGCACCGGCAACCGTATCGGCTATCTGATCTGGCACTTCACCGTGGACGACCGGGTGGCGATCCAACACATGCCGACATTCGAACAAGGCGAACATGCCGACTTTGGCGGCCCCGGCAACCGGCTCTCGATCGGCATCGAAATGTGTGAGCACCGCGGCAGCAGCCGCACCGCCACCACCGAACGCACTGCAAAACTAACAGCAACGCTGATGAAGCGCAACGGCATCCCTCTCAGAAACGTGGTGCCCCATTACAACTGGCCGCGGCGTGGCCGGAGTCCGGCCCACAAGAACTGCCCGCATTTCCTGATGGACGGCGGGCGTCCGGGTGCGAAGTGGCGAACCTTTCTCGGACGGGTCAACTATTACCACCGGCGCCTGAACTGATGGATGCGCCAAACAAAGACCATGGCAGCCCCGGCAACCGGGAAACCGTGCTCGAACCGGATGTTTACTACGTCTGCCAGCGCTGCACCGCCTGCTGCAAGTGGCCGGGCGACGTCCGGATCGAAGACGACGAAATCCCGCGGATCGCCGGATTCCTCGGTCTAACGGAAGATGCGTTCCTCGACCAGTTCACCCGCCTGCGCACCAACCGGCAGGGGCTCTCGCTGATCGAAAAAGCCAACCACGAATGCATCATGCTGGATGGCAACTCCTGCCGCATCCACCCGGTGAAACCCGCGCAGTGCGACGGTTTTCCCAACAAATGGAATTTCCCCGGCTGGCGGCAAGTCTGCGACGCAATCCCCGGAATCAAGCCCATGGCCTGAGGTCAACGTGGCTGCGGCGTCTCGCCGCAGGCCGTGCTGGATGCGTCTCGCTTCCAGTCTTTCTTCTGCAAAAGTGGCTGCGGCGTCTCGCCGCAGTTCAATAAAGATTAGGCCTCACGAATCCAGCGAATCATGGATGTCCACAAGTGGTGTCTCTGCTCATGGCTCCCCATGGGCAAGGCGGCCGGAGTCAGCCTCTCCTTAGGGGCGTCAGCCCCGGCTAACAATATTGGACCAGCGGGTGGCGCGGGAGGATGGAATTTCGGATGCAACAAAAGAACCCCTCTGTTTCCTCTGTTTCCTCCTGTAAAAAAATCCAATCGTTTTCACCCGAACCATCAGACGCGATTCTCTCACCTCATGAACTCCCTATGGCTGGGACAGACGGATTCCGCCCTCCCTTGAAGGGCCCGGGCACCGTCCCACCCGTCTTTGGCACCGCTGAAGAAACGACAGTAAGGTCGTTGCTCCTGATTGCTGCCTCTCCGTTGCGGCCCTTTGTGGTCGGGCAGGCGATTGTGCGGGTTGCTTCCTTCAGCACTCGATCAAACCTTTTCCCCCTCACCCGGGCGCACGTTCACGTGGTCGATCAAACGCACCTCGCCGTAAAAAACCGCCGCCGCCAGGATGGCCGGGCGTTCAATCTGGGTCACGGGTTGCAGGGTCTCCGCATCCACCAGCGCCAGGTAATCGATGCGGGCCAGCGGCGAGGTCTCGATGCCCACCCGCGCGACCCGCAGCATTTCCGCCGGATCGGCCATGGCGGCCGCCGCGAGCAAGGTGCGGTGGATGCGCGTGGCGTCGGCGCGTTGGGCCGGGTTGAGTCTAACATTCCGCGAGGACATGGCGAGTCCGTCGGGTTCGCGCACGGTCGGGCATTCGATGATCTCCACCGGCACGTCGAGGTCGCGCACCATCCGGCGGATGACCGCGAGTTGTTGGAAATCCTTCTCGCCGAAGACCGCCGCGTCGCAACCGCTGAGCAGGAACAATTTCAAGACCACCGTGCAAACCCCGTCGAAATGACCGGGCCGCGCCGCACCGCAGAGTCCGGCGGAGAGCAGCGATTCGGTCACCGTCACCGAGCGATCCGGAAAATACATGCCGCCCGCCTCGGGGGCGAAAACCACGTCCACGCCCGCGGCTTCGCAGGCGGCGAGGTCCGCTTCCATCGGGCGCGGATAGGCTGCCAGATCGGCAGCGCGGTCGAACTGGATCGGGTTGACGAAAATCGAAACCACCACAGTGCCGTTAGGTCCGGCGGCGGTGCGCGCCTGGCGGACCAGTTCCAAATGCCCTGCGTGGAGCGCGCCCATCGTCGGCACCAGGACTTTGGGCTCGGGGGAGTTTTTCAAAATCTCCCTGAGCGATTGGCCGCTATCCGCAACTTGCATGCGGGATGCTACGGTTGAATTCCCCTCCGGCGCAAGTCCCGCTCCGCGCGTCACGGGTGGTCGGAGGTTTCCTCCGCCACGATCATCGCCGACGGGGAATTGCCGAGTCCGGGGATCACCCGGCGCACGAGTTTTTTGAGGCCGGATTCTGCGGCATCGAGCTCGGCTTCCGCGTGGCGCTGGGCTTTTTCCCAAGCGGGGGCGAATCCGGGTGCTTGCTCGCGCATCGTGCGAATGGCGATCTCGTGGATTTGCAAAAGCTTCTGCTCGGCGCGGCCGGGCTTGAGTTGCAGGGCGGCGTTGTTCACGCGCAGCGTTTCGTTTTGCATGCGCAGCGCGTCGAGCTCGGCTTGCAGCGACTGGTTGCCGCTGGCATTGATTTTGAGCTGGGTGTTGAGATGGCTCTGGAGGTTTTTCAATTCCTCCTCCACCCGCTTCAAGTCGCGGGCGACATTGCGGCGGGCGCTGAATCCGGCCTTCCAAATGAACGCGGCGACGAGCAGGCCAAGAAGGAGTCCCCAGGTGAACGGGTGTTTGAGAGCTTCGGTGAGATATTCCATTTGGGTCTGAGGTTAAGGTTTGATGGGGGCTTTTTCCATGGGTTTTTCCGCAGGTCCGCGATCTTTCAACAACGCTTGGACTTCAGCGGTGAGATCGGGAGCCGCCATGCTGTAAAGCACGAAGGGAACCCCGGTGTTGGTGTGGCCGGAGCCGTCGAAAACCGCGTCGAAGCCCTTTTCCTTGGCGACTTTTTGCGACGCATCGGTGATCCGGTTGAGCGCGCTGCGCATCCCGGCCGCCATTTTCCGGTTGATGAGCTTTTCCTTCTCGGCTTTGAAATTTTCGAACTCTCTCTCTGCAGCGTCTGGGCTTCCTGGCGTTTGATCTCGTAACTGCGCGCGAGTTTGCGGTTGGTCACTTCGTCGAGTGGGTTGTTGCGATCCGAGAGCTGGGCTTGCAGCGTCTGGAGCTCGGAAATGATTTTGCGGAGCTGGTCCGCGCGTTCGTCCTTCATGATTTCATCCCGCTCGATCTTGATCTCCTGCTGCAGATTCGCCGTCGAAGGCAACGCCGTGTAGACATCCTTCACGCGGATGACGGCAAATCGCGGAGCCGCTGCCGCGGTCACGACGGTGGCGCACAGCACAAGGGAGGTGAATTGGATGCGGTTCATGCCCGGCGGAAAAATGAATCGATCGCGCCGGGATGTCGATACCAGATCGTTCTCACGCCCGAGGGGTGATGTGCTCGATCATGCGATTGTGGAAGCGAATATACTAACCGCCGCACTCGACGGGCAAGGCACACCGTCGTGGTTCATTCGCTTCAACCCTTCGGTCGCCGCGCCTAACGGTGGCGTCGCTTTCACCCCAGCCTGATGAACCAGGTGAAAATGGTCGCACGCTTGATTGACCTGGGAAGCAAATCGACCAACGAGGGCGGCCTTGGAATGCGCCGCCAGATCTTCTTTTGAGAGTGGGAGAGGGGGAGAGGGGGAGAGGGGGAGAGTGGGAGAGTGGGAGAG
>JBIPND010000022.1:0-14006 GCA_044374015.1 Luteolibacter sp.
ACCGCCGCTAACTGGCCCTGCGGCCGTGGGGTGAATGGGAGAGCAGATGAAGAGGCTGCGCGCATATCATGTGCAACGACGCTCGTAGAGACGCCGCTACAGGCGGTTCATTTGCGCGTGTAGCGGCGCGTCTGTGACCGCCGCTAACTGGCCCTGCGGCCGTGGGGTGAATGGGAGAGCAGATGAAGAGGCTGCGCGCATATCATGTGCAACGACGCTCGTAGAGACGCCGCTACAGGCGTCGATCCCACTCGATCCGCTCGAAGATCGCCCGCAGTTTAGTTGCTTTTCCGGGGTGGATGAAGCGCACCCACGCCAGTCTGCCTAGCAGATGGGCGGCGAACTGCGGGTGGTTTTCGCGATTCTGGGAAGAGGGGCCGTGGCGGACGCAATTGGTTAGAATGGCCTTGAGACGATCGAACTCGCGGCGGTCGATATTGGGCTTTTCGTTCAGGACGAGACCGGCCGCGTGTTGTTTCTGGCCCTGGCGCAGAACCCGGGTTTTGTGGTGATTCGGACGGAAACCTTCCCCGATGAGGATCGCCCCGACGGTCACCACGAAGCGTTTTTTTTGCCGGGCGAAATCCACGCCGCCGGAAAATAACAGATCGTCGGCATAACGTGTGTAGGCTGCTCCCGCCGCTTCTGCCAAGCCAGCGAGGCGGCAGTCGAGGTGGAACGCGCTGAGATTTGCCAAGGCCGGTGAAGTCGGGGCGCCTTGCGGCAAATGCGGTTTCGCCAGCCGGCGGCGTTCCGGCCAGGTGAGCGCCCGCTCATCTAACACCGCCGGCGGCGCGGCGTGGGTGGTCAGCCGGGTCAAGGCGCGGGCGACGGTTTCGGGGTAGCCGGCGGTTAGGAAAATCCGGAGGATGCGCGCGGCGGAGATCGACGGGAAAAAGTCCTCCAGATCCATGCGAAACAGGATTTCCTTCCCGGTGTGCGGTTCGACGAAATCCCGCACGGAACAGCCCGTCCGAAAACCCCGCGCCGCCTCATGCGGCGGGATGGCATGGAGGATTTTCCGCAATATCTGCCGTTGGGCGAATTTGAGCAACACCTTCGGACTTTCTAGCAGCCGGAAGCGCCCACTCTTCGGCTTCGTCTGCCAGCGGTGGCGGTAGTGCTCGGTTTTGCCACGGGAAATCAGCCAGCCGAGATCGTCGGGGTGCAGCCGCAGGGTTTCGGCGAGGTCGCCCAAAGTCGTGATTTCCGGGATTTTCCAGGTCCGCGGAGCCCCCGCCGCCGGTGCCATCTGCGGCGGGATTTGGCTGATGGAAATCCGGCCGCGGCCATCCCTCCATGCGTTGAAAAATGCTTCGTGCGCGCGGATCCGCTCGGCGATTTGACGCAGGGTCGGGCGCGGGGCTGCGGCGAATTCGAGGCTGAGTTTTCTCGCCAGCGGTGCGAGCCAGCGGGCCTTTTTCAGCTCTCCGACCAATGGCCTCGCCCGCGCGATGAGCGCCTCGCGGTCGTCCATCGGCCCCGCCGCGAGGGCGGTGGCGAGGCGGCGGATGTGATGGGCTTGCGAGGGCATTTGGGAAATTTGCGAATGCGGGGAAGCAGCGCGCGCCAACGCGTCCTGTCTGGCGCGGGCCTTTTCACGCGGAAGCGTGATGGCGCCCTCGCCTCGTGATGCCTTGGTTCGTCGATCCCCCGGGGTAACCCCGGAGAGGCCGCATGATTTCCACACGACCGGCTTGGAGCACGAGCCTCCCCGCAATTCGCGGCCGGAAACTAGCAGGCGGCGGAGAAGCCGTCAACACGGCCGATTTGGGCTGCGACGCTCGCAGAGCGCCGCTACAGGCGGTGAGATTTGCCCGGGGACTCGGGGTGAGTCGCCGCGCGGTCCGGAGTTCAAGCTTTAGCTTGCTTCTTGAAGAGCACGGTAAACCGTGAACTCCGGACCGGTTTCCGGTGGCACACGTCAAGTGGGTTGCGGCGGAGAAATGACCGAACCGGTTCGTGCGTGGGAGCTTCATTTCGCTGTCCGGAGTTCAAGCTTTAGCTTGCTTCTTGAAGAGCACGGTAAACCGTGAACTCCGGACCGGTTTATGGTGGCACACGGGCAGGTGGGTTTCGCAAGGGGTCTGCTAGGGGGTAGCCGCCGCTTGGGCGGACGAACACGGGGATGACTTTGGCTTTTTCAGTGGCTGCGACGCTCACAGAGCGCCGCTACAGGCTGGTTCATTTGCGGATTTTCGGCGACGAATTGCGGGGACGGCGGGTTTTCACGATGGAGTCCGTTTATTCCTGCTCCGAAGATCCCGCCTGCTTATTCGCCCGATCTTACGGATTTGACGGGACAGCGGGCGACGATTCTGAGAAAACCGTTTTATTCTAACTGAAAAGCCATGATCCCCCGCCCCCTAGTGTTCGTTTTGACTCCGGTTTTGGTTTGTTCGGTCGCCGCACAGGAGGCGCCGCCGGAGAAGGCTTTGAAATATCATGAGGCGCTGTTGAAGCGGCCGCAGAACGCGGTGTTGTTCGACCGGTTTTACGGCGCGTGGATCGATGAGCAACCGGTGGAAACGCTGGATGCGTTCCTGGTTTCCCAAGCGGAAAAGAATGGCGGGCAGGAGTGGTCGGTGCTGGCGCGATATCAATTGCGGCGCGGCCAGGAGGACTTGGCGCTGGCGTCGTTTGCGAAGGCGATGGAGGCGGTGCCGGACGACGCGTCGCTGTCGATGGAGCGGGCGAAAATCCGTCTGCGGCGCATGGAATTCGAGACGGCGCGTGAGGATTTGGCGAAGGTGGCGGCGGGAAAAGACCCGGCGCTGGCCTTGGAAGCGGCGAAGCTGACGGGCAAATCCTGGATGCGCGAAGGCAAGTCTGAGGAGGCGGTGAAGGCGTGGGATGCGTTGCTGGCGAAACATCCGGGCGACGAGGATTTGCTCGAGGATCTGGTGGAATCGGCGGCGGCGGAGGGCGAAATCGATCAGGCGCTGGCGTATGTGGCGAAGTTGATCGAAGCGGGCGCGGATCCTTACAAAAAGACGCTGCGGGCGTTGCGGCGCGGCGATTTGCTGGCGCAGGGCGGGAAAAGCGACGAGGCGGTGGCGGCGTATGCGGCGACTTTGGCCCAGGTGGGCGAGGGATCCTGGCTGGAGCGCGAGGTGCTGGCGCAGATTGAGAAAGTTTTCCGCAAGCAGGATCGGCTGAATGATTTGACCGAGGAGTTGAAGAAGCTGGCGGAGGCGAATCCGCAGCGGCTTTTGATTCACAGGCAGTTGGCGAAGCTGGAAGCGACCCAGGGCGAGACCGATTCGGCGATCGGGCGGTTCCGCGAGGTGTTGAAGCGGTCGCCGGGTGATCGCGAGTTGCGGGAGGAATTTGTCCGGTTGCTGACCGATGGCGAGCGATTCGAGGATGCGGCGGCGGAGTTGGAAAAACTGATCGAGCTGGCACCGGCGGATGCGGGATTGCAGTTGCAGATGGCGGCATTGCGGCATCGCGAGGGCAAGCCGGAGGCGGCGTTGGCGGCGCTGGGCAAAGCCCACGAATTGCTGGGCAAGGACGAGGGCAGCGGGATCCGGATCGCGACCTTGATGTTTCAATACGGCCAGACCGAGCCCGGGGTGGCGCTTTTGCAACAACTCGCCGAGGCCCCGGGCGCGGGCCCCGCACCAGCCGAGGCGCTGGCAGCGGAATACGGCCGCACAAACCGCAAGGATGAGGCGCTGGTGTTGTTGAAAAAGGTGGCGGCGGCGGACGACGTGGAGGCGGTGCTGCGCGCGGCGGGCTCGATTTCCGCGCTGGGCGAGAGCGAGGCGGCGTTCGAAATTCTATCGGCGAAAGTGGAGAAATTTTCTTCGGAGCCGCGGTTTTTGGCGGCCCTGGCGCAGACGGCATTGGCGGCTAACAAGCCGGCGGAAGCGATTTCCCAAGTGGTGAAATTGGTGCGGCTTTCGAAACAAACCACCGAGCTCGGCGAAAACATCGGCCTGGCCACCCGCGTGATCACGGCGGCGGACAAGGTGCTGGAATGGCGGACGACGCTCGAAGGCCAAGCGACGCGCACGCCGGCGGAGACGTGTTTGCTGGCGGCGCTGGTGGAAGGCCAGGGCGATTTCGACGCGGTGGGGAAATTGTTGGATACGGCGAGCGACCCGCTGGTGCTGCATTTTTATGCGGCACTGTTGGATCGGCGTGGCGATTTCGAGCTGGCGATCGTCGCGCTGTCGCGGCTGGCGGACACCGACGAGGGACGCAAGGCGGCGTTTTTCAAAGATCTATCCGAACTCCAACAGCGCGCCGGGAAAACCGCGGACGCGCTGGCCACGGTGGAGCGTTGGAAACAAAGCGCGCCCGGCGACAAAACCGCGTGGGTGACCGGCAGCCGCTTGCTGCGCGATAGCGGCAAGCCGGAGGAGGCGGTGAAAGTCACGCGGCAGGCGGTGGCGCGCTTCGAGGGCGACGCGGATCTATCTGCCAGCCTCGCATCGCTGCACGAGGAGGCCGGCCAGTGGGCGGACGCGGAGGCGATTTACTGGCGCTTGTATGATGAGTCGCAAACCCCGTCGGACCAGGTGCGGTGGGCGGCGCAACTCGCGCAACTGGCGATGCGCACCGGACGCACCGAGGGCCTCGACGACAAACTTCAGGAACGCGCGCGCGGCAACCGGCGGGCCATCGGTCCGGTGCTGGCACAGGTCGAACTGGCGCGGCTGATGCAGAACGAGGACAAGCGCCGCGATCTTCTGCTAGAAGCGGTTAGGTTGCAACCGAAGGACGTCGATCTGCGGTTGCAAATCGCCAGTCTGGAGGAGCAAAGCGGCAACCCCGACCGGGTGGTGGCGGTCCTTGAGGAGGCTCTGGCGGATGACTCCAGCGGCCGCATCCGCAGCGCGCTGGCACAGGCGTATTTGCGGCAAGGGCAGACCTTGAAAGGTATGCGCGAGCTTCAGGCGATGTCCGGAAAACAGGCGAATGATCCTCGCTCGCTCGAAACCAGCGCCGCCACTCTGGCAGGCGCCGGCATGTTTGAAGAGGCGATCCGCTTCCTCCGCGAGGCGCTGCCCGACGGTGGCGACTGGCGGACGAAATACCTTCTAGCAATCATGCTCGAACAGGACGGCCGCGAAGCCGAGGCGCTGCCGATTTTTCTCGCCCTGCAACAGGCCGAGGGCGATCTCCCGGGAATTACGCCGAATCCGCAAGGACCGCAAAGTTACCTGAAGCACTACCCCGAGGAAGTTCGCGCGATGATGAGCCTCAACATGTCGGCGCAGGCCGCCTACGCCCATCAGAAGCAGCAGCAATCGTATCGATATTCCGGCATGTCGATGACCGGGCCTTTCGTCCTGCCGTCGGACGCCGAAGAGGCGCGGCGCTTGTCGCTGATTCACCTGGGCAAGCTCGCCCACAAATCCGAGGACGCCGATAACGGCGCGCTCGCGCAAACCCGCGCCGCGGGTGTCACCAACACCGCTTTCATCGCCGATTTCATCAAATCCAGCAGCGAGGGCCAGCCGGATTTCGGATCATTGTTGGAAAACCATCCTGACGAGCCAGGCCTGATAGAAATCGCGCTGATGTATGGTTACCAATACGGCCAGGGGAAAAAGCTGGAGCCGGCCGTCATCAAGAAGGCCTTGGAAAACTCCGCGCGCCTGTCGCCCACCACCCGTTTTCGCGCCCATCTCGCGCTCACCGCGGATGCCGGCAAGGAGGATCCCGCATGGAAGGACTTGACCGCCTCCGCGACCGCTGGCTTGCAGGACAAGGACCAGGACACAGCCCTGCAAATCGGCCAACAGCTGATCCAGATGCTCTCCGCCGAGAACCCGGCGATGCCGGATGCCGCGCGCGACGAACTGAAAAAAGTTCTGTTGGATTTCGCGGTCAACGCCACGGCAGCCGACGAAAAGCTCGACGCCTTCAGACTCGCCGCCCTCGGCATCGCCGGCACGCGTGAGCAGTGGATCGACGCACTCAACCTCCAAATCAAAAAATTCCGGGAAAACCCGGTCAAGGACCCGAACGCCGGGCTGTCCCAGCAGATGCGGATGATCCTTTCCTACTCGACGCAAATGCGGGGTTACAACCCGTGGATGAGCGGGCGGTCGCCGTTCACCCTGCCTCAGTTGGAGGAACTTTCCTTCCACTCGCTGCCCGCCGGCTGCCTCATGATGATTCGTCCGAAAGAGAGCTCCAGCCGCTATTATGGCGGCCACGCGATCGAGCCGGCCGAGTTGCTGAAACACCTCGACCGTTTCGAGTCGCCCGCGCTGCGCGCCTGGATCGCCCTGCGCGCCGGCGACGCGCAGGCCGCCGCCAAGGCCCTGGCAGCGACCCCGCCCGCCAATGAAGCCGGGGATTTCAACCTGCTGTTAGCCTGGCAGGCGGTCGAGGCGAAAAAGTTCGGCGAGGCGTATTCGTTGTTGGAAAAAACCCGCGCCGCCTCATCCGCGGACCGCAACCTGAGCACCTGGCTCAACCTATCACTGGTGGCGGTGGCCTCGGAGATGACTCAGGAGGAACGTGGAAAAATCGCCGAGCCGCTGCGGGCGGTGCTCGTCCAGTGCCGCCAAGTGCTCGGCCTGCAGGGCGCGCCCATCCTTGCGGAAAAAGCCAAACAACTCGGCTTCGAAGATTTGGAAAAACGCTTCCAGCCACCCGCCCTCGCCAAAGCCGGCGGCGGCTCGCCACTCGGGCCGGCCGCCATCGGCGCGAGAAGCGGAGGGTCCTCCCCCACGTCCCGCGCCAACGCCACGGTGGAACGAATGAACAAGCTTTCCTCCGAGAAAAAGTATGACGCCGCCGCCCGCGAAGCGCTGCTGTTATTCCGCAAGGCCAAAGCCAATCAATGGAACAGCGGCTACGAAATCCGCGAGCTGACCCGGAACCTCAGCACGGAAGTCCGCGCGGAACTGATCAAAATCGTCGAACCCGGCGACTCGAAAAGCCTCACCAAGCGCCTTGAATACGCCGACATCTGCGCGGAATTCGGCAACAAGGAATTGGCGCTCGCCACTCTGGAAACCCTCGCTGCCGAACGCCCGGAAGACGCCTCCATCGCCGGTAAAATGGCTTTTCTGCTGCCTGCCGACCAGCGTGCGCGCGCTACCTCCCTGATGAGCCGGGCCGCGGGCTCGGATGAGTTTGTCGGCTCCGCCAACAGCCGGGCCGGGCAGTTTTCCTATCAGGAGGAGGCCGGGGTGGTGCAGGAGTTTTTCGAGCTCGTCGCCGCCTGGCTCGAGACCGCCACGCCGGAGGAATTGTCAAACGCCAATCTAACATGGGTGTCGTATCACGCCAAAAACTTCTTCGAAAGAAGCTACACCAGCAACCTGCCGTCGCTGATGTCCGAGACGCCCAAAAAGATCGAGGACCAGGCCGCCTTCGACCGCCAGACCGCCACCGGCAGAAAACTGGCGCTCGCGATGTTGCGTCATCCTCGCGTGGCTGAAGAAGGTTTCCGTCTGCTGGCCGGTGCCCGGGCGTGGAAGTTGCCACCTGAAGAACTCGATGCCATGGCCCGCCAGGCGTTGTTGGCCGTCAGAATCGAGAGGAACCTGAGCGGTTACAACCGCGCGTTTTTCACCCTCATCCGCAGCGGCGGCGGCGGTTCATCCAGCGGCGGTGATCTGGGAGAGCATTCTTCCGTCCGCTGGCTAACCGACCGCCTCGCCAAGGCGAAGTCCGCCGATGAAATCCTGCCGCCGGCCTATCTGAAAGAGCTCACCGAAAAGAACCCCAAAATTGGCGAGCTCGTCACCGCGCTCGCCGGCATTTCGAACCTCGACCAACTGGCGAAACTCTGGGAATCGGACAGCCTGAAATCCGCGAGCGACCCGGTCAGCCTGATGCTCCGCCAAGGCGTGCTCTCCCGTGCCGGAACCATCAAGGGCGCCGGAAAATTCTTCCTCGCCAGGATCGCTGAGATCCCGGCCAGCAAGCTGGCCGACGGCATGAACCGCGGAAACCAAGGACCCGAGTTCAGCTTGCTGGCAGGCGCACTCACCGCCGCAGCCGCCGGCAGCCAGGAAGATCTCGACGCCATCTGCGCCGCCGTCTCCAAAGCGGTTTTCGGCGACAAGATCGACTGGGAAAACACCGGCGATGGCCAGATTTTCTATCAGAAAGTCAACTTCATGGAAAATCTGTTCCGCGGGCTGGTGCTCGACCCGGTGGCATCGATTCGTTTGTACCGCTCGTTTTTCCGCCACGGCACCCCGGTTGGCAGCAACGATTACGCGCTGATGCAGCCATTCCAAAACCGTCGCGTGGCAAAACCGGAGGATGCGGAAGTGTTGTTCGACTCGCTCGGTTGGTTCGCGGACGCCAAATCCTGGGAACCCTTCGCCGCCATCCTGGTGAAAACCCAGCAGACAGGGGGAAAACTCACCCTCACCCGCGACCCGAAGTTGCTCAACGAACGGGTGGTTTCCTACATGAATTTCGGGTTTTCCCGCAGCGATCTGGCCAAGCGCATCAAAGAGCGCAAGCCGCAGACCTTCGGCACGCTCATCACCGCCGCGAGCATGACCTCCGGCAAGGAACGCGCGGATCTAACCGCCGCCGCCTTCGCCCTCGCCGGCAAGGACCTCGCGAAAATCACCCCCGCCCGCATGGAGGTGTTCTCGCTGTTGCTGCCCTGGCTGCCTGCCGCAGACATCGCCAAACTGCCGGCCTCGTTCCGCGCGAAAGCAAAAATCGCAGACGACGCCCGGCGCGTGGAACTGCTGAAACGTGCCGACGATTTCCTGGCTAACAAAAATACGCAGAACCAGCACAGCAGCCCGTTCGATGAACTGGGTGAAGTCATCGGCCTACTCGCGCCGCTGGATTTGCAGAAGTCGGTCGAGTTGTTTCTCGAAGCCGAGCGCCGCTTCACCGCCAGCCTGACCCGCGGCGGACGCTTGTCCTCCTACACGTCTAACGGACTATCCGTCGCCGCGCGCGACGAGCGCCTCAACAGTATTCTATCCGATTCCGAATCGGTGCTCAGCAGCGACCAACAACTGGCATTCCGTTTCCTTGCCGCCGTGCTGAAAAGCCCCGAGGGCCAGCGCTTTAGCCTCGCCAGCACCAGCTATGATGACGAGCCCTTGCTTTACCGGCTGGGTTACAGCTTGCGCGCCATGGGGAATGCCGTGAAGGACTCCAAAGACCCCGCCTGGCTTCGGACCATGAATCTCGCACTCGAAATGCCGGAGGAAATCCGCGACGACGCGCTGCTCTCTATCGCATGCAACACAATCAGAGAGGGCCGCAACAACAAGATCGATCTCGCCGAAGAACGCAAACAAATGGCGACGCTCCGCAAGGTCCCCGAGAAACTCCTAACACTCCGCGGCATCACCTCCGGATTTCTTGGCTGGAGCCAGGACACCGAGGAGGGCAGGGCGGCCACTTCCAAGGCGATCGTGGCGTTGTTAGGAGATGAGAAAATCGCGGAGTCGAGCCGCATGCAAATGGCTTTTGTCTTTGCCACCAAGAATTCCGCCGTTCTATCCGATCCTGCGATCGCAGGGGCCATCGCCACCCGCTTCGAACAATACGCCGAGGCCCCGCGTAGCGCGGTAAACGCGCTCGGACTCGAAGTGATGAAGGCAATCAGCAAAGCCCCGGTTAGCCCGGAAACCAAGCTGCATCTCCAGCGCATCAACGCCGCGTTTTGGAAAAACGCTAACGCCGCGAAAGCCTGCGGCCACTCACAGATTCCACCCTATTTCGTAACCACCCTGTTCCTCGCCGCCGCCCGGATCGATGACAGCGCGACTGCCGGAAAACTTCTCTCACAGGCGAAAGCCACCCTCGGCGGCGACATCCCCACCATCACCTCGCTCATCAGCGCCGGCCAGTTCCAGATCGCCAAATCCCTGCTGCCGGATGCCGGCCGCATCTATCGACCCATGCCCAACACCGAGCCCTACAGCCGGGAGTTCGAGGAAAAACTTGCCGAATTCGCCACCCAGGATGTGGAACCATTTCAATTCGCGCGACTTGAATGCCAGTTGCTGTCGGCGAAAGCCGCCGAGGGCGATCTAGCAGCCAAGCAGCCCGCCTTGGAACGCAGCCTGCGGCTGGCCGCCGCCTACAAAAAGGATCCGCCCAAGGACCGCCTCATCCAGTTGGAGATGCTCACCGCCCTCACCCGGTCCAACCATTTGGTCACGCAGGAACTGCGCGAGGAAGTCACCGCGCTCGCCACCGGGATCGATTTCGCCCGCGCCCTCGCCGATTGGACCAACGGCACCGGCCAACCCACCGATCTGAATCCGCGCTTCGTCGTCGGCATGAACGAGTGCTCCATCATCCGCCAGGCCGCGCTCGTCAACCTTCTCCATGGCGATGCCAGCCACCTTGAAAAAATGGTGTCAGTCATGGCCGAGGCACCGAAATATAACAGAAGGAGCAACAGCTCTTATGGAAGCTCCTATGCCCTGAGAGAGCTGCATCGGGATACGCTCAACGCCGCCTACACATGGACCTGCGTCGCGGTCGCATCCGGCGAGACCATTGGCATCGAGAAGTCGTTAGAATCTTTTGAAAAGCTCACCGCCAGCATCGACGCCCGCCAGGAGTTTGAAACCGAGCAAGTCGTTTCATCGCTCGCCCTCTGCCAGTTCCTCGCCCATTGGAACAGCCAACCCGAACGCTTCGACGCCCTCGTGAAACGCATGGAAAAACAGAAGAACGCCGTGAAGAATTTCTCGGAACCTTGGGGCCTGCGATTTTTCGCCGAGGCCGCCGCGCGCCACCCCGCGTGGAAGCAGGATTACTTCGCCGCCACCCGCAAGGAGTTCCTCAACCGCGCGCTCTCCCGCCCGTCGCTCGCCGGGCTGTTTCCAAAGCTCGCCAGCTGGCTTGAACGCACCGATCAGACCGGGCTGCGGGAAGACTTGCTCGCGCTTACCTCGCCGCTCCCGGACGCGTTTATCCCCGTCGTCCGCAGTCCGCTGATGCTCTACCGGGGCAAACAGATGGTCTCCCAGAACAAGACCGACGAGGCCATCGCCGGCTTCCGCCAAGGTCTGGCAGAATGCCCGGCGGATCCGAAATGGAACCATTTGCGCGGATCCCTCAAATACGAACTCGCCGCCACCCTCCACCGGGTCAACCAATCCGCAGAAGCCAAAACCATTTTCGCCTCGATCGCCCCCGCGGAAATCGCCAGCTGGCTCACGGAGCGGCACAAGACACTCGGCAAAACCCTAACCGCCCCCGACAAGAAGTGATGTCCGTCCGCCCTGAAATCGAGTCGCTGTTGCGGCAGGTCGCCCGTCGGCGCGATGGCTTCATGGTCCGCAAGGTCGCCCTAACGGCATTGCTCGCGGCCTCCGCCACCGGCATCGCCGCCGCCTTGTTCTGGGTGCTTCGCGGCCACCCGGTGCCTGCGGCCGTTTTCGCAATCATCGCCATCACCACCGGCGTGGCCGCGGTGGCCTATGGCTTTTGGAAACGCATGCAAGTTCCCGCCGCCGTGCGCGAGGCGGATCGGTTTTTCGAGCTCAAGGACGGCATTGCCAGCGCCCGCCATCTCGCCGCCCACGCTCCCGATGCCAACGCCACCGCCTTGCAATGGCAGTGGCTCGCGCCCCGGCTTGCCGATTGCGACGTGCAGCGGATTTCCGAAAATTTTCCCAAGCGCACCGCCGTACTAGCAGCCGTGCTGGCCGCCGCCGCGATCACGTTAGGCCTGCTGCCGCCCTCCGCCGCCGTCCGTGCGGCGGAGCAACTCGCGTTAGAAACCCGCCAGCGCGTCGAAGAATCGAAGCAGGAACTCGAACAACTCATCGAAGAACTCGAAAAGGACATCACCGCCCCCGAGGAAAAGGAAGGCCTCAAGCTCGATGAATTCCGCAAGCTGGTGAAGTCCATCGACGAGACCGGCAACCGCGCCGAAGCCGCCCGTCAATTCGCGCGCATCGAACAAAAAATCCGCGATGCCACCCGCGCGCTCGACCAACAACGCGACGAGGAAACGCTCAAACTCGCCGCCAGCGAACTCGCCAAAGCGGAGGAAACCGAGGCCCGCCAGCTCGGCAAGAAACTCGATGCCAAGGAGCTCAAGGAGGCCGCCGAAATGTTGGAGAAACTCGCCGCCAAAAAATTCGACCCCAAGGAATTCAAAGCGGACAAAGCCAAAGCTCTCAGCGAAGCCAAGCAGGATCTCGCCAAAATGCGCGCCGCCAGCAAGCGCCTCGCCGCCGCCGGCAAACAACGCCAGGGCGCGCGCCAGGCCGCCGGCGGCCAAGGCGCTAACAGCCAGGGCGGCGATGGCCAAATGGGTGAGGGCACCGGCGAGCAGGGCAAGGCGTTAGAGGACCTGATGGCCGAACTCGACGACGCCGCCGCCGAGGCGGAAAAGGATCTCGAGGAAATCGAGTTTGATCCCGATGCCGAACCCGGCGACGGCGAGGCGATGGGCCGCGCCAACGGCGCGCTCGGGAAACTCGGCAAACACATGCGCGGCATGCACGGCAAGCGCATGGCGAAAAGCAAACTCGACCAACTCCGCCAAGCCCTCGGCCAGGCCCAGGCATTCACCCAAGGCCAGTCGCAAATGTTAGGCCAAGGCCCCGGCGGCCGCGAAGCCGGCACCGGCTCGTCGTGGAGCGAACGCAAGGAACGCGACGACTCACAGAAAAACGGTTCGCTTGCCCAACTCCAAGGCCAGCACGGCTCCGGCCCGTCGCTCAGTGCCGTCGAGGAATCCGAAACCGGCACCGGCGTCTCCGGCCGCCGCGGCGAAGCGAAACAACGCGAATTCGCCCGCCAGACCGAATCCTTCGTCCAACGCGACGACGTCCCCGAAGCCCTCAAACTCGGCGTCCGCAACTACTTCGAAAACCTCCAATCCGCCCGCAAACCCGAGGAATAAAAATCTCAGCTCACACTCCCCCACTCTCCCACTCTCCCACTCCCCATGCCCGCCACCGAACCCGCCGTCGCCCATTTCAAGGAAACTTTCGACCGCATCCGCACCGCCGTATCCACCTTCATCGTCGGCCAGGAGGAAATCATCGACGACGTGCTCATCGCCATCTGCTGTGGTGGTCATGTCCTGCTAGAAGGCGTGCCCGGCCTCGGGAAAACCTCGCTCATCAACACCATCGCCCAGGCCATCGATGTCGAATTCAAGCGCATCCAGTTCACCCCGGACCTGCTGCCCAGCGATGTCGTCGGCACCCAGATCCTGATGGACCGCGACGGCCGCCGCGAACTCGTGTTCCAACCCGGTCCGGTGTTCTGCAACATGCTGCTCGCCGACGAAATCAACCGCGCCACGCCCAAGACCCAGTCCGCATTGTTAGAAACCATGCAGGAAAAGCGCGTCACCGTGGCCAACCACACGCACACGCTGCCGCTGCCGTTTTTCGTCATGGCCACCCAGAATCCCATCGAAAACGACGGCACCTATCCGCTCCCGGAAGCCCAGCTCGACCGCTTTTTCTTCAAGCTTCAAGTCGGCCTGCCATCGCACGACGAGTTCCGCCAAATCCTCGACCGCACCGGCGGAAACTCCCGCCCGCATGTCAGCCCGGTCGCCCATGGCGAGGATATCCTGCGCATGGGCGTGACGCTCCGCGAGGTGCCCGTCGCGCCGGAAGTGCAGGACTATCTGGTGCGGGTCGTGCGCGGCACCCACCCGAACGAGAACGCGGCCAAATCGATCAAACAATTCGTCCGCCACGGCGCCTCGCCGCGTGCCGGCCAGGCGATGCTCGCCGCCGCCCGCGCCCGCGCGCTGCTGGACGGCCGTTACCACGTCTCGCGCGAGGACATTGATTCCGTCGCCCTGCCCGCGCTCCGCCACCGTTTGATTCTATCATTCGAAGGCGAGGCCGAGGGCGTGAAGCCGGATGTGTTAGTCAAAGACGCGATCCAAGCCGCGAAAGCATGAAATTACTCAAGGAGTGTGGGCATCTTGCCCACAAGTATTTTAACATCATCAGACTCGCGGGCAAGATGCCCGCGCTCCTTGAGTTCCCCCACCCATGAAATCCTCCCTCACCGATCCCGCGTTCATCCGCCAGCTGGAAGCGCTCAAGGAGTGT
>JBIPND010000311.1:0-4750 GCA_044374015.1 Luteolibacter sp.
CACCACCACTCCCAGCAGCATGGCCACGGTGAGCAGGCGCACCCCGTGGCCAAGGATCGCACCGCCAAGAAACAACCCGCGCGACAAATGCGCCGACCCCGGTCCCAGACGGTTTTCGATGAAATCATAGGGACTGTAAATCTGCCGCTCGTAGTAGGCTTTCACAAACAGCCATGACATCAGGACCTTGGCGACGATGAAACCCAGCAAGGTGCCTTGCAGAAACAGCAGGTTGCCGCCTTGGGCAAAGATCGCACCCGGCACCGCGATCACCGTCACCGCACTGATCTGCGAGGCCATGATCGATGCCGAGACTGCCCACCACGGAAGGTTTCTCCCACCCAGGAAAAATCCCTCCACGCCAGTCGATTTACCCTTGAGCAGATGGCCTAACAAGGTGGTTCCCAGCACGACGACGGCCACGACGCCCCAGTTGATCCATCCGAATGTCATAAATTGGTAAAAGGTTTTTAGCGGGCCTGACAGAGACCCGCGGAGAAGGATTATGAGCCCGGCGGGCTGGATCTGGCAATGCGCTCATGCGCAAAAAAATGAATGATTTGCGCCAAATCGGTCCAAGGTCCATCTCACATCCCCAGCCGTGCGTTCGCGCGGTAACGTGACGGGGTATTGCCGTGGTGTTTCTTGAAGACCGGGATCATGTGCTCCACGTATTTGAATCCACAGGCCTCGGCGATGTCGGGGATCGACATGTGGGTGGTGTCGAGCAGGTGCCTCACCTTGTTGATTTTGACGCGGCGGATCTCATCGGCCGGGCTGCGGCCGATCAAGTCGTGGAAACGCCGCTCAAGCGAGCGGCGCGCCATCGGTACCGCCTTCAAGACCGTGCGCACATCGATGCCTTCGTGGGCGTGGTCGCGGATGAAGCGCAAGGCCTGTTGCACGTGAAGATCGCTGCAGGCCACGAGGTCGGTCGATTGACGGGTCGTCACGCCGAGCGGCGGCAGTTGGATTTCATCAGGATCCGCCGCCTTGCCATGGAGCAAGCGGTCGAGTTGGGCGGCGGCTTCGTAACCGATCCGCCGCACCGGGATATCCACTCCGCTGATGGGTGGATGCACCACCCGGCCCATCAGATCCTCCGTTTCCAGACTGAGAATCGCCACCTCCTCGGGCACCAGCACGCCGAGCTCCGTGCAGGCCATGGCCAAGTGGCGGCAAATGCCAGTCGCCCAACCGATGATGCCCACTGGTTTTGGCAGCGCCTCGATCCAGCGCCGGCGGTCGTTCTGCCGCGCTGCCATCCCGGCCTTCGCGCCGAGCCGTGCCGATGGCTGATAGATCACGGCCTCCTCCCCGGCCTCCGCCCTCACACTCAGGAATGCCTCGGTCCAGAAGTCGAGAAACGGGCGCTCGGGTTCACCACAGAAAACGATGTTTCGGATTCCTTTCTCGTGCATGTGCGCCACGGCCATCCGAACCACCGCCTTCGCATCACTGGTCACTCGCGGGAAATCGATCCCCTCGCGGCGCGAGCCGGAAACGTTCACCACTGGCAAACCGAGCGCCCGCAGTTTGGCAGCGAGCCGCCGGGTCTGCACGGCGGCAATCATTCCGTCGCCAGTCCAGCCACGCGGCACTTCGGTGCTTTCATCCGGTTCGCCTGGCTGCATTTCCAGCAGCCACGGACCATGCTCCTGTGCATATTGCCACACCCCCTCGATGATCCCGCGGCCATACTCGTTCCAAGCCGGGACCAACAACACGATCCGTAGCGGCGAGGTTCGGGCGGGCTTCTTGCCGGGTGATGGACGGGATTGGGACATCAAGCGCTCGGATACGGGCGGCGACAGGAGCAGGCAAGACAAAAATGGCGCAAAATAGTAATCGAAATGCGCACAGTGGCATTGCCGCCGTTCCGGTTGCCAACTAGAACGGGCATGCCACTTATGAATGAACCCGTTCGCCTTCATCCCCGAACGAACCGCCGGCGGTTCGTCCAAGCGGCCGTAATGGGAAGTCTCGGCCTCTCGCTGCCGCCGCTCCGCGCGGTCGGCGGCCCCGGACCCGCTGCGGGCGATGACTCGTTTGATTCATTGTCCCGCGACCTTCTTCGCGACTGGTGCGATGGCATGCTTTCCGTGCAGATCCATGATCCAGCGGATCCCGCCAGACACGGCGCGCTGGGCTGCCCGGCGTGTGATTTCATCCACGGGCGTTGCATGGACGCCGTGTATCCATTCCTCCACATGGCGAAGGTGACGGGCGACGAGAAATACCTGAAAGCCGGCATCGCCGTTTTTGAATGGTCGAAAAACGTCTCGCAGGAGGACGGCAGTTGGACGGTGATCCCCGATCCGAAATCGTGGCGCGGTATCACCGTGTTCGGTGCGATCGCGCTGGCGGATGCACTCCATCACCACGGTGATCTGCTCGACGCACCCACGCGCCAGCGCTGGCTGGAGCGCCTGGGTCTGGCGGGCGAATACATCTATCAGAACTTCACCAGGCTGGATTTCTCCAACATCAACTATGGCTGCACCGGTATCCATGCAATGAATCTGCTCGGCCGATTTCTCAAACGTCCCGCCTATCTCGAACGCAGCCGCCGGCTCTCCTCCGGCCTCAAGGACTATCTCACCAAACCCAACGGCTTGCTGTTTGGCGAAGGCAAGCCGCCCACTGGAACCAGCCCGCGCGGCTGCCGCCCGGTGGACCTAGGCTACAACGTCGAGGAATCGCTGGTGGCGCTGGCACTCTGCGCCGATGCCACCGGTGATCCTGAGCTTGCCTCCATCGCCGGACGCTTGTTGGAAACACATCTCGCCTTCATGCTGCCGGACGGCGGCTGGGACAACAGTTGGGGTACCCGCCAATCCAAGTGGACCTACTGGGGAAGCCGTACCAGCGACGGCTGCCAACCCGGTTACGCGGTGCTGGCGAAAAAGCATCCCGCGTTCGCTACGGCGGTCATCGAGAATACGCGTCTCTACCGGCGTTGCACCGCCCATGGTCTGCTGCACGGCGGCCCGCATTACATCAGCCATGGGGTGAAACCGTGCGTGCATCACACCTTCACCCATGCCAAAGCCCTCGCGGCGCTGCGGGACCATGGCGACTTGGCGCGGCAGATCCAAGCGACGCTGCCATTGCCCCGCGCGCAGGCAGACGGCGTCCGCGAGTATCCCGAAATCGCCACCTGGCTTGCGGCACGGGGACCGTGGCGGGCTACCATCACCGCCTACGACTGGATCTATCACGAGCAGGCGCAGCAGCCGACCGGTGGAGCGATTTCCATGCTGTGGCATCCGCAGGCCGGTCCCTTGTTGGCCGGAAGCGTGGCCCGTTACCACCTGGTAGAGAAAAACAACATGCAACACTATCCGGAGGATCATCCGCTGACTCCGCGCGTCGAACTTTGGGAAGATGATTCCTGGTTCACCCAGCTTTACGATCTCACTGCCAAGGTGGAGCACTCGGATCAAAACGGCACCTTGGCATTTGAAGTTGCCGCGCGCCTGTTTAATGAGGCGCGCAAAGAACCATCACATGGCAAATCCCGCTTCTCAATAAGTTATCTTTTCGCTGCTGAAGCGGTGTTGATCGCAGTGAACGCTCCCAACGTAGGATCCGGCTCAAACCGCCCGCGACTGGTCCTGCCATTGATCTCCCCCACCGGAGAAAAGGTAACCCAGGCGGCGAAGCGCATCGAAATCCATAAGCCGCTGGGCAGGGTGGTGATCGAGGCCAACGCGCCGCTACGGATCCAGGAAATCACCCAGCCGCGCATCTTCAACCTCGTGCCTGGATTTGAGGCGGTGCCGATCATCGCGGAGATACCTGATAACTCCCGGCTCGAGTGCAGAATCCGTTTTTTGTGCCCATGAACTTCAATCCTTCGAACTCATGATATCACTCCGTGCATTTCGAATCAGACTTCCGTCCTCCAATACACCGCATGAAGAGCCTCGCCCTCGGAATAGCCGCATTGTTTCTCCTCAATCCGAACGGATTGTCGGGCAAACAGCCTAACATCGTCCTGATCCTTGCCGATGACTTGGGATATGGCTCGGTGGGCTGCTATGGCAACAAGGTGGTTCGGACCCCGCACCTCGACCGTCTCGCGGCCAGTGGCACCCGCTGCACCGACTTCCATTCCAACGGGCCGATGTGCACGCCGACGCGTGCCGCCCTGCTGACCGGCCGCTACCAGCAACGCTGCGCCTGGGTGGAGGACGGCGAACTCTCGCCCGTCTTCCGCCAACAGCGGCAGGAGAACCTCAAGCAACGTTGGGCCTGGGGCGTCTCCCTCGACGAACTGACTATCGCGGAGTTGCTGAAAAAAGGCGGCTACACAACCGGATTGTTCGGCAAGTGGCATCTGGGCTACGATGCGAAGTTCCACCCCAGGAACCAGGGCTTTGACGAGTTCCGGGGCTTTGTCGGCGGGGCGGTCGATTACCACACCCATGTGGCCGAGGCCGGCCTGCGGGAATTGGACTGGTGGAACGGAATGGAAATCAAGGACGATGCGGGCTATACAACCGACCTTCTAACAAACTATGCGTTGGACTTCATATCCCGCCACAAGAGCAAGCCATTCTTCATGTTCGTATCTCATGGAGCCCCGCATACGCCGCTTCAGGGCCGCGATCCGAAGAAACAACAAAGCGCGGCCGAAATCTACAAGGAGATGATCGAGGTGCTGGATGAATCCGTCGGTGCCATCGTCAAAACCCTTGAAGAACGCGGCCTTCGCGAAAACACCCTGATCATCTTCTGTTCGGAC
>JBIPND010000310.1:0-4750 GCA_044374015.1 Luteolibacter sp.
ATCCAGATCCCCATCGCCATCGACGTCGCCCATGGCAGGGGAACTCGACCCGCCGGGCATCACCAAGCTGCCGGAGCTGCCGCCATAAGGATCGCTGAAAATTCCATTGCCATCCGCACCCGCGAGTTGGCTGGCGGGGAAAAATTGCAGATTGAGTGTAAGCGAACCACCACGCCGACGGGCGATGCCGCCTTCAATGATCCCACCGGATGCCGCGGTATCGGCGATGAGCGGTTGCGCGCCAATTCGGTATTCCTCCAGCAAGCTGCGGCCATCGCCATCGCTATCGCTGCCTGATCCTTGTGCCGTGTTGCCGTAGTGAAAAACTTCATACCAATCCGGTAGGCCGTCGGCATCCGCATCCAGCGTGGCATCCAGATAAACCGCCTCGGTGGTGATGGTGCGGTCCATATTGAATTGCAAACGGCTGAGCGGCGCACCTACGGCATTCACCTGACGCACCCCGTTGAACAACCAGTGGACAAAGCGCAACCCGGATGACTCCGCCGCCGCCGCAGGACTGGTCACGCGGGTGCCATTCACCACAAACTCATCGCGCGATGTGGCACCTCCTGGCAGGCTTCGTTCCGTGTAGCGCCATTCCACACGCTTGGGCTGCGTGCCATCGGCATATTCTTGGGCCAGCGAGCGGCCATCACCGTCGGTATCGCCGGTGCCCGGCAGATCCGTGTTGCCGTAGTGATAGGTTTCAAACCAATCGGGCGCGCCATCGCCATCGGCGTCCTGGGTTGCCTCCAGATAAACGGCTTCGGCCACGGAGTCCTCATTCAGGGTGAATAAGACCTGCGTGAGAGGCAGACCGTCGGTGCCCTCCTGCCGTGTGCCATTGAGCAGCCACTGGGTGAATTTATGGGTCGCGTAAGTGGCCGCTGCTGCCGTCGTCGTGACGGTGCTCCCCACTGGCAGGACCTGTCCCTTGGCCACGATCCCGGGCGGCGTGCTGCGCTCAGTGTAGCGCCGGTAACCGTCGCTGAGCACCAAGGTCGTCAAGTCGCCACGCCGCCGCGCCACGCCGCCTTCGACGATCAGCCCGTTGTTTGCCGAGTCCGCAATCCGTGGTTGGGTGCCCAACAGGTATTCATCCAGCAGCGACCGGCCATCGCCATCGGTATCGCTGGCGGCGGTCTGCGTGAGGTTTCCATAATTTCTCACCTCATACCAATCCGGCACACCATCCGCATCCGAGTCCTGTGCCAGTGGTAAAAATACGGCCGTAGCCAGCATATCGGCGGCGAGGGTGAAACGCACCGATCTCACAGCCACGCCGTTTTCGGTTTCCTGGCGCACGCCATTGAGCGTCCACTGACCGAACTCGCTGCCTGCGGGCGGGGTGACGATGTTATCCGTCAGCACGCTGCTGCCATCTACCAGATATTGGTCACGAACCGTGACATTTCCCACCGGGGAGGACGCCTGCTGGAAGCGCCATTCTTTCTTCAGCGGATTGAGGCCGAGGGCGAACTCGCTAGCTAAAGTGCGGCCGTCGCCATCGCCGTCGCTGGCGGCACCTTGGGTCAAGTTGCCAACATAAAACATCTCGAACCAATCCGGCACGCCATCGGCATCGCTGTCCCGCGTGGCGGGCAGATAGACCGCTTCCGCCACGGTATCCGTAGCGAGCGTCTGCGTCAGTTGATAAGGTGGCAGGCCGTCCGCGCCGGTTTGGCGTGTTCCATTGACCGTCCAATGCACGAAGCGATGGTCCGCCACGGTGGCCGGGGCGATGCCGGTGGTGACCGATGCACCGTGGGCGAAATTTCCACTGCTTGCCAACACCCCGCCGGGAGAGGACCGCTCTTCGAAGCGGTAGCGGGATTCCACGAATTCCAGGGCGGTGAGCGCCCCACGCCTGCGGGCGATACCCCCTTCCAGGATCCCGCCGGAAGCGGCGCTGTCGGCGATGCGGGGTTGCGCGCCCAGCAGGAATTCATCCAGCAGTGAGCGTCCATCACCATCGCTATCGCTGGCGGCATCATAGCTTAGATTGCCATAGTGGAACATTTCATACCAATCCGGCAGACCATCCGCATCCGTATCCGCCGTGGCACCGCGATACACGGCGAGGGCGGTGTGGTTGGTATTCATCGTTAGCGACAACCGTGTCGCCGCTGTGCCGACCGCGGTTTCCACCCGTGCCCCATCCAGCAACCAATGGACGAAGCGCATGCCACCGGATTCCATCGGTACGCTGGTGCTGGTGACGCTGGCTCCTGCTGGCTTGAATTCCCGACGAGCCACCTGCCCCGCCAACTCGGAACTCTCGGTGTAGAGAAACTCGGCCGCACGCGGATGGGTGCCATCGGTGAATTCCTGCAACATCCCGCGCCCGTCGGCATCGGGATCGTGGGTGGCCGGAAACTCGGTGCTGCCGAACATCCGCAGTTCATACCAGTCCGGCACGCCATCCGCGTCGGCATCCCGCACCAGCGGCAGATAGACGGCGAGTGCGGTGGTGGTTTCCAGAATCGTGAATGAAAACGCACTGACCGAGGTGCCCGCTGCGTCCGCCTGGCGCGCCCCATTCAACTGCCAATAGCAGAACTTCTGATCACCGGCACTGTCCGGCGGGGCTGCCACACTCACGCCTGTGCCCGTCTCATGCCAGGTTTCTCCGCTGACGATACCACCCGGCTCGGAAGCCTTGGTGAATCGCACCTGCTCCGCCATCGCCATACCCGCAGAGAACAAAAGCAGCAACAAAATCAAACTGTAGCGGCGGTCTGTGACCGTCGCAGCGCAAGAACCAAGCGCATGCCCAGCCAAACTGTAGCGGCGGTCTGTGACCGTCGCTGATTCATCACACCATAAGGGCGTCCTGCCACGATCCTCCCCCTCAACCGCCGCATGACGATTGGAAGAAGGCTGGTGAACTGAAAGTTTTCGATGCATGAGCGCAGGATGTGAGGTTGCTCACCAAAAGATTATGGCGTGCCGGAGGAGATCGGCACCACCCAGGTTCCCGTGTCGCCGGTTTCGAAACCATAGGCATTCACTTTCAAGGGACGCTCGCCCGGACCGACCTGCAAAGGCGGCGTCCACTGATTGATCACACCGGGGGTGCCGGCTTCCTGCGCACGCAGGATTTCGGCAGGGGTGGCCTCACGCAGGCCCATCGGGGCGAGCAGGACAGCCCGTCCAGCGGCGGTGGTGGAAGAACCAGATGCATAGTCGCCTCCAGCAAACTGGAAATCGCTTCCTATCGCCGCCCGTGGATCCTCCCCGGGAGGTGTAATTGCGAGGCTGAAACTCCTCCAACCGCCACCTCTGTCATCGTAATCCATTCTGACCGGAATGGGTTGATTCGCTACCGCCGAGACCACGAATGAGCCAGGGGCGTTTTCGGTGACCACTTTTTGGCCCCCCATCCAAATGTTCACAACGTCATCAACTCCGTAACTGAAACTGTAAGTTCCGGTTTTCGCAGGCACAAACTCACCCGTCCAACGAACGCTGTAGAAACCAAAAGCAACCCCTTGCGTACTTTCCCCGGATCCAGAACTGAAGGAGAAGCTTTCATCCACCTTGCTGGCGGATTGTCCGGTGAAATCCGGATTCGAAAAGTAGGTCCCCATTAAGCCAGGGACCATGACGGTTTGCCCCTCCGAGGGCAGGACATTACCATACTTCAATTGAAATCCCGTGTCCCCTGTCCCAATCAACCACAACCATGCGGAGAGAAAGTCCTCGTCCTTGAGCGGCGTCTTCGAGATTTTGATTGCGGGTTGCGCCCCTTCAGAAGGGATTTGGATGAAGTCCAGGTTGAAAAGCCCGCGGGCGTCCTTGGCTAGCACCTCGATCTGCACTTACTCGAAATCCCCAGGGACATCCGCCCGTGCATCCCAGGTGAAGCGATGGACCTGGCCGGTGGCTACGTCCGCACCGAGCTTGTTCGCCGTGCCTTCCACCAGCGTCTTGATGGGAATCACATCACTCAGGTCAGTTCCTCCATTACGGAACGCCACGGCCGCCACCTGCACCGTGGCGTCATCCGCATCATCCACCCGGAAATCGATGTCCACCAAGCCGGTGCCTGGGCGCTGACTGCTGGAGAGCACCACCGGCTGCGGAATGGCATTCGGAGATTCCGGAAGGATCGTGCGGAAGGTGCGGGCATAGTAAGAAAGTTTTCCGGACTCGTTTGCAACCAGAAGATCTCCATTAGTCAACGCATAGGGATGTGTCACGGATAATTCCTCGAATGAACCTTCCAAAACGACTGTGTGACGTTGTCCCGCCGCAACAGCCAGCACGGACGTGAGATCCGTCGGAATCGTAGTTTTTCCGTCGGAGCTATCTCCCCATGCGCGTACTTTCCCGTCCGCCTGAAGGACAACGATGTGATTGGAATTACCCCCTGAAGCCACTGCCACCACAGGACCTAAATCCGCAGGGACTGTGGTCATCCCATAAATTGTTTGTCCCCACACACGAACCTTTCCGTCTGCCTGCAAAGCAACGCTGACACTTTGATTTGCTGCTACCGCCACCACAGGCCCGAGATCGGTAGGGACTGCGATCTTACTGCCACTCTGCCCCCATGCAGTCACCGTCCCGTCACCCAACAAGGCTACCGTGTGGCTCGAACCTGCCGCAATTGCCACCACTCCGCTCAGTCCGCTGGGAACGGTAGTTTGACCAGAGGTGTTACCCCCCCATGCCGTCACCGTGCCGTCGCTCTTCAAGGCTACGGTATGATTCTGGCCCGCAGCAATCGCAACCACTCCGCTCA
>JBIPND010000312.1:0-4746 GCA_044374015.1 Luteolibacter sp.
GATGGAGGATTGAGAAGTTCACCGCCGCGCTGGCGCTTTGGCCGGAGAAGTTGGCGGTGGGCAGGGTGCCGAGCCGGGTGATTTCCGCGGCGGTTAGAGCGGCACCGAAAATCGCGGGGTCGGCCATCGAGCCGTTGAACCAGCGGTCCAGGGTGCTGCTGGCGACACCGCCGAATTTCACCGGCTTGCTGAGGTCAAAGGTGAAAGTGAAAGCGCTGTCACTGCCGACGAGGGACCCGTTCAGATAGAGGCTGATGGTGGAGCCGTTCCGGACCACGGCGTAATGATGCCAGGTGCCGGCGGCGACGTTGGATTTGGAGAGGCCGACGTCCTGGACGGTGGCGGCGAAGTTGCGCAGTTCCAGGGTATTGTTGCCGGAATTCAGCACCAGCGTCAGGGCGTTGTTGCCCCAGCCGCCGGATTCGCCGAGTTGGAGGACCGAGTCGATGTTGGTGGTGCCGGCCCGCTTGAACCAGCCGCTGATGGTCCAGTCGGCGGTGTTGAAGTTGAACTCGAAGCTTGGCACGGCGCGGTCCACCCGGGCGGCTCCGGCGGTGCCGTTATCGGTGAGCCGGAGGCTTTGCGTGTGCTGCGGGGAAAGCGGCGGTGGCAGGTCGGCGGTGAAAGTTGCGGTGCCGGTGCCTTGAAGGTTCAAGCTGCCATCGCGGCCGCGGCCGGAGACGTCGGTGGCATCGGACGCTTGGAAATCATAGTTCAGGAACGTGCGGTCGTCGGCCGTGGCATCGGTGACGGTGTAGCTGAAACTGGCCGGACCGCTGTAGTTAGAAGCTGGCGTGAAGCGGGCGGTGTGGCCGTCCGGCATCAGCACGACGTTTCCATGAGATGCGGTGCCCACGCTGAAGCGCAGCCGCGTGGCGGGTGTCTCGACATCGCTGGCAAGGCTGCGCAGGTCCACGTCGGTGACGGTGTTTTGGAGGATGCTCCGGGACGCGGTGGTGCCCACGGGCGGATAGGCCACGTCGATGCGGCGGCTGAGGCTGGTTTTGGTTAGGCCATGGCTGTCGGTGGCGACGGCGGTCAAATGATGCGGGCCACCGCCGAGGTTTGCGGTGATCGCATACGGCGCGGTGGTGTCGGTGCCGAGCAGGATTTCACCATCAAAAAAGCTGACACGGGTGATTGCGCCATCGGTGGGCTGGACGTCGGCAACAATGCTGATTTCCGCGGCATGGGTGATGATGTCGCCGTCGGCGGGAGTGGTTAGTTCGACGGCTGGGGGCGTGTGACCGATTGCCAGGGAAAGCTGCGGGCGGATGGTGGCGGTGCCGTTTTCGCGGGAGGCATAGGCGACCCAGCCGTCGTTGTTTAAGGTGCTATAAACGCAGAGCGACAGCGGGCCGGCGCCGGTGATGGCGTCGCGCACGTTGGCGCTGAGGCGGGTGCTGGCGACGGGGGTCCATGTTGCAAGCAGCGCGCCGGAAACTGCGGGTTTGTTGCTCCAGGTGAGGCCGCCGCTGCCGGATTCGACCCAGGAGTTGTCAGCCACTTTGGCGACGCCGTGCAGACCGGGCGAGGAGGTGTCGGCCCCGGGGGTGAGTTTGAGCGTCGCGCCCACCAGCGCGCCATTCCAAGCGGGAACCTCGAATCGCAGGTAGGAGATGCGGTTGTTTCCAGCGCTGGCTTTTTTCACGGCGAGGGTGGCCAAGGTGCCGTAGTTGGTGTCCACCGCGCCATCGTAGGCGTAGGCGTCGGCGACGGGTGTTAGGTCGATGGTTTCCGGGGTCCCGAGATAGAAGCGGGCGCGGAAGGTTTTGCCTTTCGAGCCGCTGACGTTGACGCTCATGGCGATGCCGGGTTGCAGCTGGGTCACGTTGATTCCGCTGTCGGCGCTGATGAGGGTGTTGGCGGATGCGGCGATTTGCAGGTTGATGCTGCCGGTGTTTGCCTGGGTGGGGTCGCTGATGGAAACATCGATGAAGGTTCCGTCGTTGCGCACCAGCACGCTGGCTTTTTTGTCCACGGTGATGATGCCGGCGCTGCGCAGGGAGTCGTTCCAGAAGTTGGCGGCGGTGATGCCGAGGGTGGTTTCGCTCACCGCCTGCACGTTGGTGTCGTTGGCGATGACGGTGACCTGCGGAGTTTCGGCATAGTGGCCGGAGCGGCGGGCGCTGCGTCCGGGGAGGATCACATACTGATAGTTGGCGTTGTTGGGGTTCGAGCCGTGTTCGAAGCCGAGGCGCAGGTAGTTGCGGGTGATTGGCGCGGTGGATGATCCGGAATTCACGTCCGCCCAGGAGCCGGTGCGGGCCTCTCTAACTGCCTTGAGGGTGGCGGGCTGCGGGAAGTAATAACCGATATCCGCGCCGTTCACGCTGCCGGCGAGGTGGGCCCATTTTACCCCGGTCATGGCCTCGGACCAGCCGAGGGCCGCGGGTTTCGCCGTGCCATCGACGGCAAACGGATTGTCGCCGTTAGTGTTCAGCCTGCGGTTGTCGACGATGGTTTCGATCGGGCGGCTGTCGCTGCTGTTGATGGCGGCGCCGAGGCAGACGATTTCATCATCGAACATGAACCAGGATTTTTTGCCGGTAAGGGTGACGCCCCAGCCGCGGAGCTGCATGCCGGCGCTGCCGAAATTTCCGAGGGTCGCCCCGCCGACCCAGTTGTGGGGGCTGCGGGTGCTCTGGCCTTGGGCACGCGGGCCGATGGCGGCGGCGACCGCTGGCAGTTTCTGATGGGTGGTGTCCGCCGTGATGCCGGGCAGGCGGTAGGGATCGACCGTGGCCCAGTAGGCGTCGTTGTGCTGGTTGAGATCGGCGTCCTGGATCACGGTGCGGCCATCGCCGGTGAACCAGCCTTGGAGGTTTTGGCCGTTGATCGACTCGAAGTTCGCGATCCGGCTGGAGCACATGCTTAGACCGAAGCCATAACCCGGGCGCAAATGCACCACGCGGTCGGACTGTGGGAAGGTGTAATGGCCGATGAGTTCGCCGCGCGGAGCCACGGTGGCATCGGCCATGAGTTGCTTGGCGAGGGTGAGCGTGGGCAGCGGGCGGTTGCTGATAAAATCGCGGACCGGATCGTTTTGCGCCCAATATTTGACCATGCTCTTCATGCGGGCGGCGTCCGCTGGCGGAGCGAACTGGGCCAGCTGCAGGATGGAGTCCATGATGCTGTGGCCGTTGGCCTGGGCCGCGGAAGATGAGGTGATGCCGCGGCCGCGCACCAGGTCCCAAGGTGCGCCTCGATAGATGACGGGTTCGAACGCCTGGAACACCCACTGATAGAGATTGTTTTTTGCGGGATCGGTGACCGCCCAGGTCGAGCCGGACAGCCATGAAATCACCGGCACCATATTGGCCAGCAGGCTCGCGCCGTAGCCGGCGGTGTAGGGGTGATAGGAATGCTGGATGAACGAGCCGTCGGTGTAGAAACCATCGTTGGAGGTGACGTAGGGAAACACCGCGCTGAAGGCGTCGCGGGCGAGCAGCAGCTTGGCGGAGCTTTTGACAAGGCACCCGCGGACCCCGACGACGCGGGTTTTCCAGACTTTGTTGGCGTGGGTCATGTCCGGCAGCGGAGTTTGGTGCTCCACGGCGTTCATGTAGTTGCTGCGCTGGGTGGCGGTGAGCTGATGGTAGATCAACACGCCGATGTCGGTTAGAAACAAAGGCGTGCCGATTTCCCAGTCCCACCAGTTGTCATACTGGGCGGTGGCCGCGCCGTAGCGGTTGGAATGCATCCAGTCGAGCGCGCTGGTTAGATCGGCGAGCAAGGAGGCATTGCCCTGCAACGAACACCCCGGGGTCGCGTAGGCGAGCGCCATGGCATGGAGCCGGCCGTAAGTGCTGCTGACGTGGGCCGAAATTGTGGTGCTGGCCAGGTCGCTCCACAGAAACGAGCGGGTCGGGGAGGGATCCATGCTCGTCCAGTGGGTGTTCGCCGTGCCTGCGATGCTGGCAAGGCGTGAGGCGACTTGCGGATCGGCGGCGTCATAGCCGGTGCCGACGATGATGTCGCGCCACTTGAGCCGAAGGTCATCGTATTCATCCGCCCGGGTGGCAAAAACCCCGGCGGCAAGGAGCAGGATGATGAGGAGGCGGACCATCATGTCGGATTTTCTAAAACAGGTTTTGTTGGTTTTGTTTCAGCGTGTTTCACGGCGCCGGCGCAGCAGGGCGAGGGTCGCCAGGCCGCTGACCAGCGACAGGCTGCCGGGCTCGGGGATGGCGGTCCAAACCAGGTTCAGATCGTTGCCGGTCTGGCTGGTGCTGAACGCGCCGAGGGTGGACCACGGGGTGTTGTCGATCGCCGCGAACGATCCTGTTAGTGAACCCGGGCCGGTGTGGCTGAGGATGCCCATCCAGGTTTGATCGACTGACCAGAAAGGGACTGCGCTCGGGGCGTTGGCACCGAGGTTGAGGCCGAGCGACGCGCCGGTGAGATCGACGTCGCCGGCGTGGATCGTGATGATGTCGAAGTCCGAGCCGGGATTCGCCGTGGATAGCGAGGCGAGGTCCCAGGCGTAGGTGCCGGCAAGGGTGAGTCCGTTGTTGAGGGTCAGGTTTCCCGCGCTGTTGCCGGGTGAAATGGGTGAAGCTGCCACTGCCCGCAAACGTTCCGGTGGCCGACACCCCGTTGGTCTGGGAGCCTTGGAGGATCCCCAGGTTCAGGTTGGTGACGGTGAGGTTTCTGCCGCTCGTCGCGCCGACGGCGAAGGTGGCGTTCAAGGTGCCGGCGCGGCCCGCGAGTGCGGCGGTGTCGGCGTTGCCGATGTTGAGCGTG
>JBIPND010000313.1:0-4738 GCA_044374015.1 Luteolibacter sp.
GCGGTGAGCGGGTTCTCGCGGCTGGCGATCCAGCGCGCCATGTCGAGGCGGTTCATGCCGTCGCGCACCGCGTTGCCTGCTAGAACTGCGGGCACGCCGGCGGTGACGACTTTTTCCTTCGAGAGCCGGTTGCCGCGGGCGAACATGCGGGTCTCGCGCACCGGACCCTCGACCATCACGGGAACGAGGGTGCCTTTGACGTCCTGGTGGGCTTTTTGGATTTCCTGATAGGATTTCCAACCGGCCAGCCGCTCGGCATCCCCGACCAGGCGGGACCATTCCGGATTGCTGGAAAGCTCGATGGCGAAGCGCCTAACGGGTGTGCCCTGGCTGCCCGTGGTCTCGGCGCCCTGGGTCATGGAGATTTCCAGCTTGGAGCCGGGCGCGGGCGCGATCGCCTGCTCGGGAACAAACACCGCCCAGCGCGGGCCTTCGAGTTTCGGGAAGCCTCCGACATTTCCGTTAGGCAGGGGTTCTTTGGGGCCGCCGAGGCGATCGACAAACACTTCCTTCATCGCGACGGGCGTGGCGGTGCCTGCGGGATCGATGAGCTTGGCCTCGAATTTGGTGACCAGCGAACCGCGCTCGGGCCACTTTTTCGGGTCGTCGCTTTCTGGCAGAATCCGCAGGCGCAAGGCGGTGAAGGAAGTCGCCGGGCCGCTCACTTTGTGGATGCTGCCGCGCGGGAAGGTGCCGCTGCCGAGGATGGTGCCGTCGGCGGACATTTCGAGTTTTCCGTGGCTGGGTGCTAGATTGTCCGGAGTGAAGGGCTGCCAGGCGCCGGCGGTTTCGGCGAGCGGGCGGCCGGCCTGGTTGAGTTGCTCGCGGAGGACGCGGAGCTGGATTTCCATGGCGGAGGTTTCTTCGATTTTCGCAGGGTCCGCGGCGATTTTCATGCGGGGATAATCGTCGTCCTGGTCGAAGTCTTCGGTGTTGTTGAAAAACGCGATGAACTGATAGAACTCCTGGTGGTCGATGGGATCATAGGGATGCGAGTGGCATTGCACGCAGCCGAAAGTGGTGGCCTGCCAGGTGGTCCAGGTGGTGCTGGCGCGGTCGATCACGGCGGCGACGCGGAACTCTTCATCATCGGTGCCGCCTTCGGTGTTGGTCTGGGTGTTGCGATGGAAAGCGGTGGCGAGGCGTTGGTCGGCGGTGGCGTCGGGCAGGAGGTCGCCGGCGAGTTGTTCGATGGTGAACTGGTCATACGGCATGTCCGCATTGAAGGCGCGGATCACCCAATCGCGGAACGGCCAGATGTCGCGGTGCGGGTCTTTTTCGAAGCCGTAGGTGTCGGCATAACGTGCGAGGTCGAGCCACACGGCGGCCCACCGCTCGCCGAAGTGCGGCGAGGCTAACAGCCGATCGACCTCCGCGGCGCGGGCGGCGGCGGGATCGGCGGCGAGGGCGTTCTGATAGGCGTCGAGTTCGTCGGGCGACGGCGGCAGGCCGGTTAGATCGAAGGACGCGCGGCGGAGCCACTCGGCGGGGCTGGCTTCGGGCGAGGGTTTGAGTTTTTCCCGATCGAGGCGTTGGAGGATGAAGCGGTCGAGCGAAACGGCGGGCCATGATTCGTTGGAGAGGGTGGCGATCTTGGTTTCCACGGGGGCTTCGAACGACCAGTGGTTTTGCCATTCCGCGCCTTGGGCGATCCAGCGTTCGATCAGCGCGGCCTCGGCGGCGGGCAGCGGCGGGCCGTGTTTCGGCTGGGGCATCACTTCGTCGGGGTCGGCGCTGCGGATGCGGCGCAGCATGTCGGATTCGGCCGGCTTGCCCGGGACGATCGGGCGCATGCCGGACTCGCCCTCGCCGAGGGCTTTTTCCCGGTGGACGAACGAGACGCCGCCCGCTTCTTTCACGCCGCCGTGGCAGGCGGTGCAGTGCTTGGTGAGGATCGGGCGGATGTCGCGGTTGAACAAGACACGCTCGTCCGCCGCTGCGAGGGCGGTGAGGGTGGTGGCGCAGAATGATAGAAAGAGGCGGATCATCGTGTCAGAGCGATCCTTTACGCCATTGTGGCGGCGGCGCTATCAAACATCTGGCTTCAAGGAACGAGAAAATCGCGGACGACCGCCATGTGCTGCATGTTTTTCACGCCGCTGTCGGATTTTTGGACTGGCGGGAGTGCGTCGAGCGGTTCGAAAACGCGGCTGTCGAAAACCAGGCCGTGCGGGAATTCGCGACCGGCGATTTTCACTGGGATTTCAAAACGTTGGAACGGCGCGCTGGCGAGCACCCAGTCGTAAGGGCGGTTGCGCGGGGCGTTGGTGTTGATGATGCCGTTCGAGTCGGCGGGCGGGTTTTTCGGCACGATCACGACGCGGGCGAGCTGCTGGAAACAGGGCTCTTCGGTGTGGCGGGTGTTGAGGTCGCCGCCGATGAGGAGCAGCGCATCGGCGGGGATTTCCTTTTGGATGAATTTGACGAGGGCGGCGGATTGAGTGTCGCGGGAAGTCGGGGTTTTCGAGTGGAGGTGGAGGCTGACCACCCACAGGTCCTTGTCGCCAGGCAGGCGGATTTTCGCCCAAGCGAAGTCGCGGTTGCTGAGCACGGGATCATCCCACACGCCTGACTGGATGATCGGAAAGCGGCTGATGATGCCGTTGGGGATCTGCATGTTTTCCTCGCGCATGAACTGATAGTTGGTGCCGAGGGTGCGGTTGACCCACTGCCGCGCGGGGATGGTGGTGTTGAATTCCTGAATCAGGACGATGTCCGGCTTGAGGGCTTTGAGGATGCGGGCGCCTGCGCCTTCGGGGTTTGAGTGGTTGGTGTTGTCCGGCGAGTAGGACTGGGCGTTGTCGGAGGTGAGGTTGGCGGCGACCACGCGGATGGAGAGCGATTCGGCACCGGCGAATCCCATGGCGATCAAAAGCAGCAAGGCGAGCAGGCGTTTCACCCGCGCAAGATGGCATTCCAATCCCGCCCGGCGAGAGAATTTCGCGAATCCTTGTTGGAGAAACCCACACACGCGTTTAGTCTGCCCGCGTGGCCGACGAATCCTTCATGCCCGATGTGCCGATCCAGCTGCAGGGGAAACTCTTGCTGGCGGATCCATCGTTGCGGGATGGGACTTTCAACCGCTCGGTGATTCTGCTGGCGGAGCACAAGGTGGATGAAGGCGCGTTCGGGCTGATCCTGAATCATCCGACGGGCAAGGTGGTCGGGGACGTGCTGCCGGGTGAGGAATTTGCGGCGCTGCGCCAGCTCGCGGTGCACGAGGGTGGCCCGGTTTCCCGCGACCAACTGACGTTTTCCTCGTTCTGGTGGAGCAAAAAACTCGGTCTGCGCTGGGCGATCCGGCTATCCGCGAAGGCCGCTCTCGATCACGCGCACAAGCCGGGGCGAATCGTGCGCGCGTTCGTCGGTTACTCGGGCTGGACCGCCGGGCAATTGGAAAGCGAGCTGCGCCGCAGTTCGTGGATTGCGGCGCGGCCGCAGCGGGATTTGCTCGGACACGAGCATGATCGCAGCCTGTGGTCCGAACTGCTCCGCCCGCTTTCACCGCTTCACCGGATCCTCGCGGAGGCACCGGATGATCCCTATTTAAACTAAGATTGAGGGTTGAAGATCGCGGTGGGATGCATCCTAATCCGCGGCGATCTCCGACCCGCGCCTGCTCCATGTCCGATAAGCCACTCATTTTCAGCCCTATCCAAGAAATTATTGCGGAAATCGCCGCCGGTCGGATGGTGATCGTGGCGGACGATCCGGCGCGCGAGAACGAAGCGGACCTGGTGGGTGCGGCCTCGCTCTGCACGCCGGAAATGGTGAATTTCATGGCCATCCACGCCCGCGGGCTGATCTGCACGCCGCTGACGGTGGAGCGGGCTGAAAAACTCGATTTGCCGCAAATGGCGCGGCGAAATCGGGAAGGCCAACGGACCGCTTTCACGGTGACGGTGGATGCGGCGGAAGGCATCACCACCGGGATTTCGGCGGCGGACCGGGCTTTGACCATCCGTTTGCTGGCGGATCCGGCGATCGGGCCGGATGCGTTTGTGAAACCCGGCCATGTTTTCCCGCTGCAAGGCGTGCCGGACGGGGTGCTGCGCCGCGCCGGCCACACCGAAGCGGCGCTGGATCTGGCAAGCTTCGCCGGGCTCGAACGCGCGGCGGTGATTTGTGAAATCATGAACGACGACGGCACCATGGCCCGCGTCGGGCAGCTTGGTGACTATCAGGAAAAACACCAACTCAAGGCCTGCACCATCACCCAGTTGATCGAATACCGGCGGCGCTCGGAAAAACTGGTCGTCCGCGAGCAAACCGTGCTGATGCCAACGGATTTCGGCGAATTTGACTGCCATCTGTATCGGATTTCCACCGATGCCAGCCACCACCTCGCGCTCACCCGCGGCGAGATCGACCCGGAAAAACCGACGCTCGTCCGGGTCCACTCGGAGTGCCTGACCGGCGATGTGTTTCATTCCCAGCGCTGCGATTGCGGCGGGCAACTGGCGGCGGCGCTGGAGCACATTTCCAAGGAGGGCGGCGTGCTGCTTTATCTGCGGCAGGAAGGGCGCGGGATCGGTTTGCCGGCAAAAATCCATGCTTACAAGCTCCAGGAACAGGGCATGGACACCATCGAGGCGAACGAAAAACTCGGCTTCGGCTCGGATCTGCGCGATTACGGGATGGGTGCCCAGATCCTTTACGACCTCGGCGTCCGGAGGATCCGGTTGCTCACCAACAACCCGAAAAAGGTCATCGGACTGGGTGGCTACGGGTTGGAAAT
>JBIPND010000314.1:0-4721 GCA_044374015.1 Luteolibacter sp.
GAGCGGCCTGCCGAGATCCTTGGCCAGCGCCTCGGCGAGCCGCACGCCGACGCCATCGGGATTTCCCGCGGCATCCACCATTTCAAACGGCGGGGTGCTGAGTTCCATGCCGACCCGCAGCGGGGCGGGGCCGTCGGCAGATTTGGGGCTGCATGCGCCGAGACTGGCGATGATGGCACTGAGTAGAAATTTCCTCACGCGCCACGCTAGCAAGGCCGATGGATTATGCACGGCCGGATTTTCGGTGTGATGCGGATCCGTCGCAAACGATCGGCGCCTGTGGCCGTCCACTTCACCGCGCCAGCCACCGGCGGTCGCCTATCGGCCTCGTGCGGGAAGGTGCGGAGCCATCATCAGCCCGCCTTGGGCAAGAGCTTGGGCAAGACCGCAAGCGGGACATTGATGCAGATGCTGCATGTGAGTGGTTGGATTTGCGGAAATTGGATTGGGCGGTGCAGGCGGTGGGGTGTCTTCTTGAGTGCTGCGGTGAGTCATTGGACCCCAGCCCCATCCCGTGAACCCGTTCCGCCAGATTTTCCCCCGCCGATTGCCGGCACTCAACACTGCGACTGACGATCCTGCAGGCATGCCGCCTGCCAGGGTTCGGGCGGTGACGGGTTGGCTGAACGGACTCCCATGCAATTCCTAGCGGAAAATCACCCTTGGAGCGGCGTTGCCGTTGAGGCCCTGCGCCGTTCCTTGGCGCGGGTCATCTCGCTCACGGAACTCCGCGCCTCCCGCCGGCTGATGGAGCTGTTGAATTATCTGTTCGAAGAAACCGTGGCGGGCCGTGGCGAGCAACTCAGCCAATACAAAATCGCCTTCGAATGCATGGGCATGGGCCCGGACTTCGATGCCGAGCGCAACTCGCTGGTGCGCGTCCATGTGCGCCGGCTGCGTCTCGCACTGGTGGCCTACTCCACCGGGGCGGGGGCCGCGGAAGAGATCCGCATGCGGCTCTCGACGACCGGATACTCGCTGATCTTCGAGCGCCGTCTAACCGAGAGCAAGCCCCTGCGCCAGGAGTGGCCGACGCTCGGGTTGATCGAATTCAAAACACTCGCTCTGGAAGGGCCGTGGCGGCACTTGCCCGCGCTGCTTGCCGAGGAGCTCAGCGGCGTGATCACCGGGGCCGGCGGGCTGCGCTTCATGGGGCCGTTTGCGCGCCGTGTCGTTGAGGCCGAGGGCATCGATGCGGTCCGGCTCGGGACGCGGCACCGGCTGGATTTCATCATCGACGGCAGCGTCCAGGGGGTGGGGGATTCCCTGATCATCCGCACCCGCCTGTTGGATGGCAAAACCGGGATGCAGATCTGGGCGGGAAAGGACGAGCTGAGCCTCAACGCGCCGGACCTCGCAGGCTTCGAGGTCAAGCTGATGGCCCGCCTTTCGGCGGAAATCGGTGGCGACATCGGCCGGGTCAGCAGCCATCTATCCGCCCTGGCCCGGGTGAAGCCGGAGAATGCCTTGTCCGTCTATGAGGCGGTCTTGATGGGGCGGATGTATCTCTCGGATTTCCACCATGAATCGCTGCCCCAGGCGCTGGCTGCCCTGCGCCGCGCGGTGCGCGAAATACCCGACGAACCGTCTCCCCATTCCACCCTCGCGGTGGTGCTGGCAACCCTCGGGGCGGAGCCCGCCTGGCCCGGTGATCCTCCGTTGATCGAAATCCTCCAACTCGCCGAGCGCGCCTGGGCGCTCGATCCCGGGGACCCATGGTCGATTCTCGCGATGGCGACGTCGTCCGCGATCAACCGCCAGCCCGCCAAACTCGCGGAAATCGGCCTGCGCGTGGCTGATAGCCCCCGTGCGACCCCGATGGTGCAAGCCGTCGTCGGAGTGCTGTTGTGCTTCCAGAAAGTGGAAGTGGCCGCGGCGCTGCGGCTCATCGAACGCGCGCGTGAGGAAAATCCCCACTATCTGCGGGCGGTGCATCTCGCCCGCAGTCTGGTGTTGCTCGATGCCGGCCAGCTCGACGAGGCGCTGCGCGAAATCGAGGCCTATCAAGTGCGCTGGGGCTGGGCGGACCCGCTGATCCGCAGGGCCATCGCCACGCGGCAGGAGGACTCCGCGACCGCCCGCGACGAATGGCAGCGGGTCATCGCGGCATTTCCGGACTTCGAAACCGACGGGCCGCGCTCGATCGGCTACCTCTGGCACGACGACTACGTGCGGCTCACCTGCGCCACTACCCGGCATCCGGTGCCATCGGCGGGCGCGTCCGCCACACCAGCAGCATCGTGAACAACACGAAACACAGCCCCAGCGCGGTGGTGATGACCATCGGCAGGCCGCGGCCGGTCACCAGCAGCAGCATGGTGGAGTAAAAAGTGGCGATGACGTAGGAAACCGCCCAAATGCCCCAGGACATCAGTGAGATCGAACTGCTGTCGCGAGTGCGCATCAGCATGCGCCATTGCGGGATGTAGGCGGCCAGCGAGAGCACCGGCACGGCGGATTCCGCCGCCCCGGCAACCCACATCAAAGTTTCCAAAGTTTCACTCATGGCGCTGAGGATGGCCGCCGCCAAGGCTTTCCGTCAATCCACTTGGTGCGCAGACGGGGATTTTTTAGATTTTTAAATCACTGATGATAAGCGTGTTGTGATTTTAATGCAAACTATGCATCCCCCGTTTCACCGTGAAACCATCGACATCGGGCAGGTATCTGAGTCTGTCTCAAACCTTGGTGTTCCCGAAGAGGTGTCCCGTCAATCCGACGGAAAGCCTCTTCAGTGCATCCGTTGTTTTCAAATCACCCTATGAAATTTCCCATCGCGATTGAGAAATCACCCCGTCCGGCACGCCCGGTCTTCTGGTTGGCCCTTCCGCTCTACCTGGCGGCCGTCACGGCAGGCAGCGCCGCGGAGTTCGTCGTCACCTCGCTCAACGACAGCGGCGCGGGCTCACTGCGCCAAGCCGTCGCGGACGCCGCGGCCAATACCGAGGCCGACACCATTCGCTTCGATCCCAGCCTGGCCAACGGCTCGATCCGGCTGACCTCGAACTCCGCTTATGCGAATTTAATGATGAAATTCGGTCCCACCGGACTGGTGATCGACAACGATACGCTGACGCTCGACGGGGTGGACGCACCGTTCCTGAAAATCAGTGGCGACAGCACCCGGCGTTTGTTCGCCGTCACCACGACGGGCAGTCTGGCGCTGCACCGCATCACCCTCACCGGCGGCTTGGCGCAAGGCGGGAATGGCGGGGCGGGCACGGGTTCCGGGACGGGCGGGGGCGGCGGGGCCGGCCTCGGTGGCGCCATCTGGTGCGATGGTGCCTTGTCGGTGGTGGCCTCGACCTTTTACGGCAACCGGGCGGTCGGCGGCATCGGCGGCGCATCGGGGTCCGGCGGGGAAACCGGGCGTGGCGGCGGTGGTGGCGGGCTGGGGGTGAATGGGGCCTCCGGGAGCTCCGGCGGTGCCGCGGGCGGATCCGGCGGTAAAGGCGGCTTGAACGGGACGGTCGGCGGGGATGGCGGATTTGGTGCCGGCGGAGGAGGCGGGGGAGGAGTCTACGAAGACCAGTTTCGGACGGGAACCGGCGGCCGGGGCATATTCGCCGGTGGGGGCGGTGGCGGCAATAGCTCGGGCATCTTTGGCGGAGCTACATCTTACGCAACCCGGGGAGCTGGGCTTGGGGGGGGGGGTGTGGGCGGGGCTATTTTTATCAAGGAAGGCAGTTGTTCGCTGGTCAACAGCACCTTCACCAACAACACGGCGTCGGGTGCGGCCAATTGCCCCGGCACTGCGGGGGCGGTGTTCAGCTACCATGGGGACTTATCGGTGTTGAATTGTACCATTTCCGGCAACCACGCGGTGAGCCCAAATATCCCGTTTATTTGGGGAACCAGCGAATTGGTGACATTTAGCCAAGTTATAGGCGGCGGCAGTTTTAACATTTTCAACTCGATCTTTGCCGGTGCCGGAGCCTCCCCTTACGACGTCTTTGTGATGAGTTTGAATGCCGGGACTTACACGTCGGGGGGCTACTTCGGAAATATCATCCGCTCGGGAGTAAATATCGGGTCAACCTTCACCGCGAATCCTCTGCTCGGACCTCTGAGTGATAACGGTGGACGGACTCTAACCATGCTGCCCGGGGCGCTCAGTGCCGCGCGCGACAACGGCAGTAGCAGCTCTGCGTCAGCGCTGACCGTGGACCAGAGAGGGCAACCGCGCTTCGCCGGCACCAAAATCGATATCGGCGCGGTCCAGGTGACCTTGGGCTCGCCAGCCGTCAGCCCGGTCGCCGCGGCGGTCACCGGCCTGAGTGCCGTGCTCGGTGGCACCATCACCCTGCAAGGAGCTTCGGTGGTGACGGAGCGCGGCGTGGTGTTTGCGCAAACCACCGTCAATCCCAACCCCGAGATCGGTGGCGCGGGCGTCACTCGTCTCGTGGCCGACGGCACCGCCCTCGGCGGGTTTGCGGTGAACGTGACCGGCCTCGCGGCCAACACCGGCTACACCTGCAAGGCCTATGCCATCAATTCCGTGGGCACCGGCTATGCCAGTGCCACCCGTTTCACCACCAACCAGCGGCCGGTGATCACCAGCCATGACGCTGGCGACTCGGTAGCCCTGAGCCTGCAGGAAAACACCCCCGCGGTGACCACTGTCACCGCCACCGACGGCGATGTGCCTCAGCAGCCGCTCACTTTCCAAGTCAGCGGCGGTGCCGATGCGGCGAGGTTCACCATCGATCCGTCGTCCGGAG
>JBIPND010000315.1:0-4717 GCA_044374015.1 Luteolibacter sp.
ATCGACACCCCCGAGGAATCCCACATCACCGAGGGCGAACGGCTGGACGAATTGAAAGGCCGCGTTCGATTTGAAAATGTCTCGTTCGCCTACTCCGACGAGGCCCCGACCATCAGCAATCTAACCCTCGAAGCGGAGCCCGGCGAAACCATCGCCCTCGTCGGTGCCACCGGAGCGGGAAAATCCACCGTGCTCAATCTCCTCACACGCTTCTACGAGCCCACCGCCGGACGGATTCTGATCGATGACCGCCCGCTCCACGGCCTCTCCAAGGAATGGCTGCGCGACCAGCTCGGTTACGTCACCCAGGAAAGCTTCCTGTTCAACACCACGCTGCGGGACAATCTGCGGCTCGCCAAACAAGACGCCACCGACGACGAGCTCTGGGCCGCCCTGGAAGCCGCCAACGCCGCGTCATTCGTCCGCGCCAGCGCCGCAGGGCTCGACACCCTGGCCGGCGAGCGTGGCATCCGCTTCTCCGGCGGCGAAAAACAACGCTTGTCCATCGCCCGCGCGTTGCTCAAAAACCCGCCGATCCTGCTGCTCGACGAAGCCACCTCCGCCCTCGACAACCGCACCGAGCGACTCGTTCAGGAAGCCCTCGAAAACCTCCGTTCGGACCGCACCTGTTTCGTCATCGCCCACCGCCTTTCCACCGTGCAGAAGGCGGACCGCATCTGCGTGCTCGACCACGGCCGCCTCATCGAACAAGGCACCCACCAGGAACTCATCGCCCACAACGCCGCCTACGCGAAACTTTGCGAAGCGAGTTTTGCAATCGATCCTCGACCCACCGCATAAGCCCGGCTACCTTTCACACGATCATCTTTTTCACCCTCACCGCCACCGCATGGAAACCCTCATCAAACTTCCGGACTCCGCCACCCCCAGCACCATTTCCGAAGTGCTTGCCTCACTCCGCAAGGAACATTTCGAACCCCGGCATGAAGCCAAAGCATGGGGTGATTGGATCTACTTGCAGACCTACACCACCGTGATCAGCATCGAGTCTAACCGCGGTCTCAGCAGCTCCGCCACCATCGAGCACGGCGAGGGCGAGGAAGAGGGCGAACCGCTTACCTCGCTTCTCCGCGCCTTCGGCCGACTCGGCTGGCAAGGCGTCGATGATGACGGCGAGTTTCCGTTAGGTTGAATTCGGGGGCACGCCGGGCGCGGTTTTCAAGGCTCGCCGTCCACCAGCGAGATCCCGACCAGATCCCTGTCGTCACGGGCGGCATTGCGAAACGAATCATCCATCGTGATCGCTTGTTTCAAATGGCTGCGCGCGCGCGGCCCCTCACCCAGCGTCCACAGGTAGCAGGCGAGGTTGTAATGAAACACCGCCATCTCAAACAAGCTCTTCGGGCCACGCAGCAACTGGTTGCAGGCCGCCAACGTGTCGCCCGTTTCATGCAGACAAAAGGCGGCGCGCAGGAAAAATTCCGGCTCGTTTTTCGCCATCAGACACAACAGCCGCGCGGTTTCAGAAGCCATGTTCCACGACCGGCATTCCATCAACGCCAGCAACTTCACCTCAAGCGCCTCACGCCCCCTTTGTTCTTCGGCAGGCAGCGACTGCAGTTCATAAAGAGCCTCATCCGCCAATCCCAGTTCCAGCCATCCCGTAGCCGCACGTAACGTTTTTGTCACCACCATTGGCGTGACGCTAAATCATTCCCTCCACACATGCAAATTTTCTCGCCAACGACCCGCAGGTCCCCCGAGAACTGCGAAAACAGGTGGGTCGTTTCGGATTGGACCCGGACGAGTTCAGGGTCACCGGTCACTGGCCCCACCAGCTCTACATTCGCGAAGGCCGCCGCATGGTCTCGCAATTGCACACCAAACCACTGTTCAAGACGTGGACCATGGAAAACTGAAACGCCACCGTTTGATGAATGGGGAGTGCAAACGTTTCGACCCATCTCCTCCTGCTGCTGTCAATCTTCAGCGACCACTATTCCTTCGCTTGCCACCCCAGAATACATTGTTGACACCTCCACGACGGTTGATCTCTTTCATGTCGTCGATGGAAATGAGGCCGGTGTGGCCGTCGTAGTAGGCCACCACTGCCTTTCCCCGGTGTCGATAGGCAATCTTGCTGTTTTCGGTTTTTCCTTCGACGGGTGAGTTCTCCCAAAGCAGTGATCCACTGTGTAGCACCAGCCAATCGGTGGCGGTGATGAAGGCACAGGTCTCGTCCGGGTTGCTGACGGAGCTGATCGAATGGGAGCGGGCGGTGCCAGGTTGGCCCCAGCCGCCGCCTGCCATGTTTTCGGCGTTGTAACCGAAGCTTGCCGAGATTCGGCTCCAGTATCTTTTCTTCTCCCGGATCACGACCGGGTCGAGCACCTGTTCGGGCAGCCCGTCGATACCTTCGAAGACCTCGGAGTTTTCAAAGGCTTCCTTGTCGCCGATGAGCACTTCGAGGTAAGTGCGGTTATAATGCCACTGCACGTCGCCCTGTCCGTCCTCGTCGAAGGCGAACACGGGAACATACTTGCCGTTGTGATCGGTGGCATACAGCGCGTTGGCTTCGGCAAATCCCCGGATTCTGTTGATGGTGGTCACCACATCGGCCTTTTCGCGCAGCAGTTTGAAGCTGAATAGCGAAATGGCTGCGAGGACCACCATGATGGTGATGGCGACCAACAGCTCGACTAATGTGAAACCGCAGAGGCGCTCGGGTCTTCGGCTCCGCTGGGTGAGGATTGCCCGGTGGAATCCTGCTTTGACGGTCACGGCTTGGGAAATGGCGGGGATTTCATTCATGCCTGGATATGTGTTAGATTTTTTCCCCAGAGGGCCACCCGGTGCCCCGGGGGCGGACCGATTGATGATCGCATCGTGGATTGCTGAGATACCGGGGTGGGAGTTCAGGGCATTTCCACACTCAAACGCAGGAACAGCTTGCCGTTCACCTGGTTGCTCTTGGGCACGGTGACGGTCATGTCGTCGGGCAATACGCCGTTTTCATTGACGAGCACGGGCGCCACGTCGTTCCAGTTCATGAGGTCCGTGCTCCATTGGCCGACCTGGGTGGTGACGGATTCGGAATCGTCGCTGCGGGTATAGCTGAGAACCAGATCCGCGCCCACGGTGGCGACTGTCGGCAGGATGGACTGCGAGGAAACGACCGGGCTGCCGCCGTGCACGAACTCCATCAGATTGGTGATACCGTCGCTGTCAGGATCCGCACCGGGAAGTTTGGACGCTTCATCCGGCAGCAGGGCATTCGGGGTGAAGTTGTCGATCCAAGTCACGAACGGGTCGCTGTCCGGCTCTCCGGTGACGGTCACGGTGCTGGTCAGGTTGTTGAATGTGGCCAGCTGATCGGCACCCAAACCGGTTGCGGTGAATGTCTGGGCCCCGGCAAGAGATCCGGGGAGGATTGGATAAGCCCCAGGAGCAGGCGGGGGATTGAATTGAGCCTCAAGGGTGTTAGCCGCAGAATCGATAATGGCATTCAGCCCGGCTTTCTCGATCCGCAATGCCCCTGCGGCAACCGTTGTGGTTCCCGCATAGGTATTCGCGCCACGCAAGGTGAGTTGACCCGCGCCCGATTTCTCCAGACCGCCCGTTCCGGTGAGCAGTTGGCTCGTGCTTACGTTGAAGCCGTTGCTATCGATCTTGATCCCACCGCTTTGGACATTCGCCACGTCGAGGTTTTCGATGAGGTTGCTCTCATCCTGTTTTGCTTTCAAGACGCCCCCATTGAAGTTCACCGTCGCACTGCCGTTTCCGCCCGAGATCTTGTTCGCGTTCACGGTGCCGCCGTTGAGATTGAATGTGCCCGTGCCATTGTCACGCCCGACAATGACTTCGTTGCCAAGATTGATCAGACCCGAGCCGCTGAGGGTGTAGGTGCCAACGGATAGAGCGTTGTTCTCGTTGCCGATGTAAACTTCGTTTGTGACCGTCACCGTGCCACCGCTCTGCGTGAGACTTCCCGTTGCCTGGTTGTGGCCGACGATCAGCTTGTCGCTGCCGGTCATGGTGCCACCGGTCATCGTCATGCTGCCGGATGCCCCCTGTTCCTTGCCGATGAAGATGTTGTTTGCCACGGTGATGGCACCTGTTCCGCTCAAGTTGTAGGTGCCGGTGCCGATCTTGTTGTCGTCACGCGTTCCTACGCCGAATTCCTTGTTCACACTGATCCCACCAGCCGCCTGGTTCAAGGTTCCTGTTCCGTTTCGGCGGCCTACATACATGTTGCCGTTGCCGGTGGTGGTGATCGTTCCGCCATTCACATTCAGGATTCCGGTGCCGCCTTCGCGACCCACGACGACTTCGTTGGCAACATTGAGCGCTCCTGTGCCACTGAGGGTGTAGGTTCCCTCAGCAGCGGAGTTCTCATTGCCGACAAAGAGTTCGTTATTCACGTTGATCGTTCCACCATTCTGCACGACGAAGCCTTTGGCATTGTTGTGACCGACGATCATCTTCTCATTCCCGGTCTTGGTGATCGTGCCGCCCGTCATGTTCAGGGTGCCGGTGTGGGTCGCATTGGCACCCTCGCGACCAATCACGAACTCGCGCTTCACATTGAGCACGCCGGCGCTGAGGTTGTAAGTGCCGCTGGTGTTCGCGTTCGCGTTGTTTCCATTGCCAATAAATGTGTTGTGGTTGAGGTCAACGACACCGCCGGACTGGGTGATGACGCCGGTGCCCCTGTCGCGACCGATGAACATGTCATCGGTTCCAGCGATGGTGAGCG
>JBIPND010000316.1:0-4704 GCA_044374015.1 Luteolibacter sp.
ATGTCCGGGAAAATCCGGACCGGAGGCTTGGCAAACTTCTGGCCGCGGATTCCGAAGATTCCGACGACGAGCAACGCGACCAGCGCGTAAATGAGGAAAAAGTAACGCATCTAACTTGGGAGATTTGAGATTTGAAATTTGAATTTCCGCTTCAGTCTTCTTCTTCGACGAGTTCGATGTTGGCGCCGCCGATACCGGCGAGCAGGTCGCGGGTGCCATTGGGGCTGAATTTCGGGTCACGTGCTTCGATGGCGAGGAAGAAGCCGTCGTCGGTGGCGCGATGGAATTGGCGACTGGCGAAGAGCGGATGGTTGAGGCGCGGCAGTTGAATCAGACCCAACAGACCGAACAGGGTGGCGAAGCCGGAAAACAGAATCGTCAGCTCGAACATGATCGGAAAGAACGCCGGCACCGTGAAGATGTTCACAGGTTTTGCCTGGACGATCGTCGGATAGATCACGACCTGGGTGGTGTAGGCCAGGGCGAACGCCGTGGCGCAGCCGGTCAGGCCGCCGAAGAAGACAAACCATGGCAGGATCGAGCGCTTGATGCCCATCGCGCCGTCGAGTCCGTGGATCGGATAGGGCGAATAACAATCCCATTTCTTGAAGCCGGCGTCGCGGACTTTTTCCGCGGCCTTGTAAAGAGCGGAGGCGCTCTTGAACTCGGCGAGGTAGCCGTAAACGCGTTTGCGGGTGGTGCTCACTGTGAAGAAGTTTTCAGTTTTCAGTTTTCAGTTTTTCAGCTTTTACCCTGAGCGAGTTCCTTTTGATAGGCGGCTTCCTTGACGACGCCGTGGTCGGGGTGGTCATGGTGGTCGTCATGGTGCGGATCGGATTCCGGCAGCGTCCATTTGACTTCGGCGATGTTGATACAAGGCAGGAAGCGCAGGAACAGCATGAACAATGATAGGAACAGGCCGATGGTGCCGACGAAGGTCATCAGTTCGACGCCGGACGGGCTATAGGTTTTCCAGTCACCGGGCAGCCACATGCGTTGGAGTGTGGTGACGATGATGACGTAGCGCTCGAACCACATGCCGACGTTCACACACATGGCAACGATCATGATGACCCAGAGGTTTTCGCGGCAGGCTTTGAACCAGAACACCTGGGGCGAAAGCACGTTGCAACTCATCATCGCGGCGTAGGCCCACCAGGACGGACCGGCGATGCGGAATTTGAAGGCGTCCATTTCGTAGATCGCGCCGGAGTAGTAGGCGACGAACAACTCCATCAGATAGGCATAACCGACGATCGTTCCGGTCAGCAGGATGATCTTCGCCATGTTGTCGATGTGCTTCATGGTGATCAGATCCTGCAGGCCGTAGATGAAACGGGCGGGGATCATGATGGTGAGCACCATCGCGAAGCCACCGAAGATGGCGCCGGCGACGAAGTAGGGCGGGAAGATGGTGGTGTGCCAGCCGGGGACGACCGAGGTGGCGAAGTCGAAGGAAACGACCGAGTGCACCGAAAGCACCAGCGGCGTGGAAAGTGCGGCGAGCAACAGATAGGCCATTTCATAGTGGCTCCACTGGCGGTTGCCACCGCGCCAGCCCATCGCGAAGATTCCATATAGCATTTTGCGGAGGCCGGGTTTGCAGCGGTCGCGGATGGTCGCGAGATCGGGAACCATGCCGAGATACCAGAAGATCAGCGAGATGGTGAAGTAGGTGGAAACGGCGAAAACGTCCCACAGCAGCGGCGATTTGAAGTTCTGCCAGACGGCGTTGGCGTTGGGCACCGGAGCGAGGAACCAGGCGAACCAAACACGGCCGACGTGGAAGGCCGGGAAAATCCCGGCGCAGATCACGGCGAAGATGGTCATCGCTTCCGCAGCGCGGTTGATCGACGTTCGCCAGTTCTGTCGGGTTAGGAACAAGACCGCGGAAATCAGCGTTCCGGCGTGGCCGATGCCGATCCAGAACACGAAGTTGGTGATGTCAAAGCCCCAGAACACCCGGTTGGACATGCCCCAGACACCGACCCCGGTGGACACCAGATAGGTCAAGCCGCCGCCGACGCCGATGAGGGCGATCAGCGAGGACGGGATGAACAACAACCACCAGAGAAAGGGTTGCCGGTTTTCGAGGACGCCGCAAATGCGCTCGGTGATCCAATGATAGGAACGCCCGCTGAGAATGAGCTTTTCGCGCTCGAGCACCGGGAGTTTGACTCCGGTGTGGGTCTCCGGCGCGGTATGGGTGGTGGTTGCCATGTTTCGGGAAAGCGGAATTTGTTAGAGGGAGACGCAAGACACAAGACTTGGAGACTCAAGAGGGAAGAGCTTCCCCAGCGGTCTGGCTGCTTGAACGGTTGCTGAACGGATCGTCATCTTTTCTTGCGTCTTGGGTCTTGCAGTCTTGAGTCTTCAGACCATGTGGATGGTGGCCTTGCCGATGAATGAGGCATCCGGCATTTCCGGATTCGGGTTCTTGACGCGTGCCAGATAGCTGGTGCGCGGGCGGGTGCCGATGTAGTTGAGAAGGTCGTAGTTGCGCTCGATGCGCTTGCTGCGGCCGAGGGCGGATTTGTCCTCGTCGAGCAGGTTGCCGAAGGTGATGGCATTGGCCGGGCAGGCTTCCTGACAGGCGACTTTGACCGAGTCCACCGGGATGCGGAGGGTCAGGGTGGTGACTTGGAACTCGCTGGAGGGCTTGCCGGATTCCAGCACCCCTTGTTTTTGGCCGCCCTTCTGGCGGATGACAGCGTCTTTCAGGCGCTGCACGCAGTAGGTGCATTTTTCCATCACCCCGCGCATGCGGACGGTGACGTTCGGGTTGCGCTGAAGGTGCGGGGCTTCGCCGACGCTCTTCTCACCAAGGGGACCTTTGTAAAGGTTGTGGGCGATGAGCGGGTTGCGCTTGTTGTAGTCGAAATAGTTGAAACGACGCGCCTTGTAAGGGCAATTGTTCGCACAGTAGCGGGTGCCGATACAACGGTTGTAAGCCATCGCGTTGAGGCCGTCCTCGGTGTGGATGGTGGCGTTGACCGGGCAAACGGTTTCGCAGGGAGCGGATTCGCACTGGACGCAGGCGACCGGTTGCGGGATGAGCTCGGGGTTGGCGTCGTCGAAGGTGTTGTCCTTCTGGGTGGCGAAATACCGGTCCATGCGGATCCAGTGCATTTCACGGCCCATCGCGACCTGCTTTTTGCCGACGATCGGGATGTTGTTTTCCGCCTGGCAGGCGACCAGGCACGAGTTGCAACCCATGCAGGATGTCAGGTCGATCGACATGCCCCACTGGTGGAGCGGATCGTTGATCAGCGGTTGGGCCTTGCCGTCCTTGCCGGGATTCCAGGTGGCGGAGGTTTCCGGCTTGTAGAGAGAGATGTTAGGCGGGGCGTGGGAGTCGTTGCCCTGGGTGGCGACGTTGGCCAGCTGCTTTTCAAAGCTGCCCTTCGCCTCGTCCGGCATGGTGGTGATTTCCCGGGCGAGCGCGCGGCCATACATGGCGCTGTGCTCCTGGGTGAGCGCCATCGAGTAGCGCTTGCCGGCGATGACCTTGGTGGTCGCGCCGGTGGCGAAATAAGCAGTCGCCGCGGTGCGCAGTGGATAGGCGTTGAAGCCGCGGTTCACTCCGACGAGGCCGACGTGGCCGGCGTTTTTGGTGCCGCGTTTGAGCTCATCCTCCTTGTCGAAGCCCTGGCCGTAGCCGAGCGGGATGACGATGGTGTTTTCGGCTTGGCCGAAGGAAATCAGGACCGGGATTTCGAGCGTCTGGCCATTGACCGAAACTTCGATCATCGGCTGCTTGCGGTTTTGACCTTCGCCGTCGGGGCCGACTTTCGCATACTTGCCCTCCACACCGAGCACCGAGCTCACAGGCTCGACGGCGATGATTTGGTCGTAAATGCCGAGTTCCTTGGCAGTCTTCGGCGCGATAAGGGCGGCGTTGTCCCAAGTGACCTTGGAAACGGGATCGGGCGCTTCCTGAAGCCAGCCGTTTTCGATCCAGCGACCATCGAAGATCGAAGAATCGGTTGCGAAAATGACCTCCAGCGACTTCGCCGTCGGGGCCTCGACCAGGGCGGCGGTGACCGCAGCCGCCGCCGGAGTGGCGAGCGGGTATTTGGATCCGGCGTGGAAACCGTCACGCAGCAGCTTTTTCCAAAGGTCGTTTCCTTCGCCACCGAGGGAGGCAAAGGTCGAGCGGACGGCGTCGTAGGCGGGAGAGGCCGCGCCTTTTTCGCCTTCGCCATTGAGGAGTTTGCCCTCGGTGGAAACCACGGCGAGCAGCAATTCGAACTCGGAAACGCAGTCCGGATAAAGCGGCAGGATCATCGGCTGGACGACCGTGTAAACGCCGGTGGCGCTGCGAGCGTCCGACCAGGATTCCAAATAATGCGCGGCGGGCACGTGCCAGGTGGCCGCGTGGGCGGTGGCATCGGTGCGGGTGCCGAGGTGGATGCTGGTTTTGAGCTTGGCAAACGACTCGGCGAAGTTGAGGTCGGCCGGGGCGTCGTAAATCGGGTTGCCCGGAGTGAGCAAAATCAGGGTATCGACCGTGCTGGCATCGATGTCCGCCTTGAGGGTGGCGAGGTTGCCGAGGCCGATGATGTCGGTTTGCAGGGCCAGCAGCGGCTTGCCTTCACCGATGTTTCCGAGGGCGAGGTTGATCGCGAGCGCGAGCTGGTGGACCTCCGGCGATTGCCGGGATCCTGCGAGAACGGCGGATTTGCCGGCGTGGCTCTTGAGGTC
>JBIPND010000317.1:0-4693 GCA_044374015.1 Luteolibacter sp.
AAAACCGTTGTCCCAACGATTCCGCCACCCGCCCTTCGAGGAAATTCGTGTCGCCGATGAACGCCGCGACAAACGACGAACGCGGCGTCTCATAAATCTCCGCCGGCTTGCCGATCTGCTCGATGCGGCCTTGGTTCATCACCGCGATGGTGTCCGAAATCGACATCGCCTCACCTTGATCGTGGGTCACGTAGAGGAAGGTGATTCCGACCTCGTCATGGATCGCGTCCAGCTCGACCAACAGCCGCTGCCGCAGCTTCAGGTCGAGGGCGGCCAGCGGTTCGTCCAACAGCAGCACCTGCGGCTTGTTGGCCAGCGCGCGGGCGATTCCCACCCGCTGCTTCTGCCCGCCGGAGAGCTTGGACGGCATCTTGTCGGCGTGGTCGGTTAGGTCCACCATCTCCAGCGCCACCTGGTCCACCGCGGTGAAACTGCCGAAGCGTTTGGTGACATTTTCAAATCGAAGGCTGCCGTGCATCACAGCCGCGACATTGAAAGCAGCCGCTGAAATGTCACCCAAAAAGAAGGGAACCACGGAATACTCGGAATACACGGAAACGAAGATGGTGACGACCGGGGATTGGCAGATTCCAGAGTTCTCTTATTTCCGTGTGTTCCGAGTATTCCGTGGTGCCACTTCTGAATCCATGGATTCGGCGGCTTGCTTCCGCGGAGGGATCGTCCATGGTGGACGCCATGAGCCAATTCGATCAGTCACGGCGGCGCTTCATCACCGGAACCGGGGCTTGGCTGGGAGCCTCCGCCCTTGGATTTTCCGCAGACGGGATCCGGACCAAAACCATCTCCATTTTTCACACCACCGATCTCCACGGCCACATCGTCCCCACCCAGACCTACAGCGGCCTCCAGGACGTCGGTGGCTTCGCCCGCTGTGCTTCGTGCATCCGCCAGTGGCGCAAACAATCGCCGGACTCATTGCTGGTGGACATCGGCGATGTCTATCAGGGCACCGCCGAAAGCCTGGTCAACAGCGGCGCGCTGATGATCGGCCTCTTCAACCGCCTCGGCTACGATGCCTGGACCCTCGGCAACCACGACTTCGACTGGGGCCCCGAAGCGCTGGAGAAAAACCTAACTCTATCCAAATCCCCGGTCCTAACCGGCAATCTCGAACGCGGTGGAAAATCCCCCGGAGCGCTCGACGGCGCTTGGAAAGCGGTGAAACCCTGGACCCTCAAAGAAGTCGGCGGATTCCGCATCGCACTCATCGGCCTGGTCACGCCGGGGCTGCCGTTCTGGCTGGCTCCGGAAACCCTCGGCGGCGTCACTCCCACCGATCCCGTCGCTTCCCTCAAGCGCTCCATCGCCGAGGCCAAGTCCGAAAAGGCCGACGCCATCATCCTGATGGGCCACATGGGCTGGCGCAACGAGGACGACTTCGCCAATCCCATCCGTGAGATCCTCCAGGACGCCGGGGTCGATGTCTTTCTAGCAGGCCACACCCATCAGGACCAGCCCACGTGGGAAATGGGCGGCGCGCTTTGCACCCAGGCCAGCTACCACGGCATCCACTGCGGGCGGGTCGATCTAACATTCGATGTGGAGAGCCGTAAAATCGTTTCCCGCAAGGCGCTCACCCTGTTCATGGACAAGCGCTTCGATCTCGATCCGGTGGTCATGGAAATGGCCCAGCCGGAGTTGAAAAAAGCGGACGCGCAAATGGCGCGCAAGCTCGGCAAGGTCACCGCCATCATCGACGGCAAGGGCCGCGGCAACCGCCTTTCGCAAATTTTCTGCGAGTTTTTCAGCGAGGCCCTCAAGCGCAACCTAACTCCGGTGGACGGCGTTTTCCATGGCACCTTCGGCACCGGCAATTTGGCACCTGGCGAACTCACCGTCGCCGACTGCTGGAAACTGCTGCCTTATGAAAATCTGCTAACCACCGCCGAGGTGACCGCCGAAGAGTTGATAGAAATCGTCCATGAGGACCGCGGCACCCGGAACTCCGACCGCACGCTCTGGCCCTTCGATCTTGAACTCGACCGCGCTGGCAAACCCGTCCGTTTTCTCTATCAGGGCGAGCCGGTCGCCGCCGGCAGGAGTTTCACCATCGGCTTCAACAGCTACGACGCGCAATCCGGCGGCCGGCAGTTGATGCGGCTGCGCGAAATCGTCGCCCATCCCGCCGCCAAACGCACGGTCACCACCCTCGACACCCGCAGCGCACTCATCGAAGGCATCCTCAACCGCAAGGAACTTTCCTGAATTTCATGCTTTCTTCATTGGCATTTCACACACAGCCGCTGGAATCCATCCATGCCCCGCGTCCTACTGGTTGAAGACGAACCGGCCATCGCCGATACCCTCGTCTATGCGCTCGGAACCGAGTGTTTCGAAGTCACCCACGCCCTCACCGGCGCGGACGCGCTCGATGCCGCGAGGCGCGAACATTTCGATTTCGCGATTCTCGACATCGGCCTGCCGGACATGACCGGCCTCGACGTCTGCCGCCGGTTGCGGGAAATTTCCGCCATCCCGGTGCTCTTTCTAACCGCCCGCGACTCCGAGGTGGACCGCATCCTCGGGCTCGAACTCGGCGGCGACGATTACGTGACCAAACCCTTCTCGCCCCGCGAAATCGTCGCCCGCGTCCGCGCGATCCTCCGCCGCTCGCAAAACCACGGCGCGCCGCCCCCATTGCCAGCGGGCGATGCCAAGTCGCTGCATCACGACAAGGAGTCGATGCGCATCCACTGCCACGGCGAGCCACTCGATCTAACGGCCCACGAATACAAACTGCTGCTGGTCCTGCTGCAGAAACCCGGCCGCGTTTTCACCCGCGATCAATTGCTCGACCACGCGTGGGAGGATCCCGGTGCGGTGACGGATCGCACCATCGACGCCCACATCAAGTCGATCCGCGCCAAGCTCCGGACCATCCACCCCGGTGCCGAGGACCTCATCGAAACCCGCCGCGGGCTGGGTTACTCCCTGCAAACCACTCCCTAACCACCCAGCTCTCCACCTTTCTTTTTTCAGCATTTCAGCATTTCAGCATTTCAGCTTTTCAGCTTTTCAGCATCTACCCCAACAATGCGCTTCACCCGGGTCACGCTCTTTTTCATCGCGTTCATCATCACGCTCGGGTTCTATCAGCTTGCCCGGCACTTCCTTGCGGAGGTCGAGCCGCAGACGTTCCAGGCCACCGAGGAGGTCATGGTCGATGTCGCGAACCTGCTCGCCGAAGCCGTCGCGAAAGACGTCGAGTCGGGAAACTTCGACGGCGGCAAACTCCGCGATGCTTTTGATCGAGCCCACGCCCGCGAGATTCGCGCCAAGATTTTCGAGCACCACAAGGAAGGCATCGGCATCCACGTCTATCTCACGGATGCGAAGGGCAAGGTGATTTTCGATTCGGCGGGCGGACTGCGCGAGGGCGAGGACTACTCGGATCGGCGTGATGTCGCCCTCACCCTGCGCGGGCTTTACGGTGCCCGCAGCAGCCGCGACGATCCGAAGGATTCCACCTCGTCGGTGTTTTACGTGGCGGCCCCGGTGGGGGATCCATTGAAACCACTTGGAGTTCTAACGGTCTTCAAACCGCAGCTGGACGTGCTGCCCCTCGTTCGCGAGCGGCGGCGCATCATTTACGTCGCCTGCGCTTTGATTGGCGGCGGAATTCTGTTTTTGATCGGCGCGGTGTTTCTCTGGTTGTTTCATCCCATCGGAAAAATCACCGATTACGCGCGCGCCATCGAACGTGGCGAGCGTCCCGCCAAACCGAAAATCGGGATCGGCCGCGAGGTGAACACGCTGGCCCACGCGCTCGATTCGATGCGGGATGCCCTGGAAGGCCGGCGTTACGCCGAGCGCTACATCCAGACGCTCACCCACGAGATGAAAAGCCCGCTCGCCGCGATCCGTGGCGCGGCGGAACTGCTCGACGAGGACATGCCGATCAAGGACCGCAAGCGCTTCCTGGAAAACATCCGCGCCGAGACCGCGCGCAGCGAGCGCCTGATCAACCGCCTGCTAGAGCTTTCCGCCATCGAGGGCCGCGCCCGCTTGGAGACCACCGATGAAATCGACTTCCACGCCATTGTCGCCCGCGCCATCGACCAAGCCCGGCCGCTCGCGGAGATCGTCGGGGTTTTGCTGGCGCTCGAAATTCCGGACGCCGTGATTCCGATGCGTGGCGACGCCTTTATTTTGCGGGCTGCAGTTAGCAATCTGTTGGAAAATGCGATCGATTTTTCGCCGCGCGGCGGAACCCTGCATGTGGTCCTAACCACCGCCAGCGGGCAGGCCGTGCTCACCATCCGCGATCACGGACCCGGCGTGCCGGAATACGCCCGCGAAAAAGTCTTCGAGCGCTTCTACTCGCTGCGCCACCATGCCGCCGGACGCAAAGGCACCGGCCTCGGTCTAACACTCGTGCGCGAAACCGCCGATCTCCACGGCGGTTCCATCACGCTGGAGCCCGCCGAGGGCGGCGGCAGCATTGCCGAGCTGGTGCTGCCAACCGTGTAGTTGTGCCATGAGCGATGGAACCACGTGGTGGTTCGATGGATTTTCGGATGGAACCCAGGGCGGGCTCTGCGAGCCAATATCAGACCTCCCCGAAAAAAAGTGGGGGTGGGGCGGGATCCACTCGGACCATCCGCTCCACCCCCGGTTTCCCTCTCCTGTCTGGAGAATTGTTAGTTACGCATCGAGCCGGAGGGCGGCTTTT
>JBIPND010000318.1:0-4688 GCA_044374015.1 Luteolibacter sp.
CGGTGCCACCGCTGTAACCAATGTCACGGCCCAGGCGCGCTTGGTCACCTTCCAAGGAAACGGCGACATCAGCGTCTCCGGCGCTGTTTCTAACGGCACCGGCGGTGGTAGCCTCGGCGTAATCAAATCCGGAACAGGAACCCTTGCCTTCAGCGGGCCTAACACCTACAGCGGCGACACCACCATCAACCAGGGAATCATCGCAGTGGCCAATCCAGTACTGGCCGATACTGCCGCAGTCCGCATCGCCGAAGATGGCACTCTCCACCTTAGCCACGGCACCACTGACACCGTGGACCGCCTCTTCATCGACGGCGTCGAGCAATTCATCGGCACCTGGGGCGGACTGGCCTCCAGCGCCACCCACAAGACATCCCGCATCACCGGTAGCTTTGCCCTCAGTGGCTCCAACGGACTGCCCGGAAAAGGCTTCCTCCAGGTATCGGTGACCCAGCCGTGAGCCGTCCCGGTCCGCACCTCGAAATACACCCCGCCAAACGTCTTGTGTTGCCCTGGATGGCGGGGTTTCTCCTGGGCCCGGGGTTGAGCAAGATCGAGCCGCTGGCGGGGCACCGGCGGGTGGCGCTGCGAGGTCGATGGTGCTGGATCAAAAACGGCGTCCTCCTGACTGAGGGAGGGCGCCGGTGAATCTGCGGCCGCGCGTCAGGATTGATGATTTCGCGGAGGATGGAGGTGGCGACCTGGGGGCCGCATCTACTTCAGCGCCTCTTGGTAGGCGTTTCGAAGCGCTCGTAGATCTTCCTTGTTTTGATGGGCGAGCGGGGCGGATTGGTTGATCGACTGGTGGAGGGCGAGCAGGTCTTGCTCGCGGGTTGTGAGGATTTCCAGTTCAGTGGCGATCCGGATTTCGACGGCGCTGAGCGTCGCTTGCAGTTCCGCCCGGGCCTCGCCCGAGAGCAGGGTGGGGGGCAGATTGCGCAGCTGGGAATACTCGCTGCGCTTGTGGTTTAAAGCGAGTGTTTGAATCGCGACCGCGGCGGCGGCTTGGGTGAACTGGTCCTGATGCTCATGGGTTGCCTCGGCGCTTTCGTCCGCTTGACGGCGGGTGGCGAGGGCCCGGGTGTTGATGGCGGCGGCGGACCAGTGTTTGACGGACGTCCTGAGGGAGGTGAGCTCCGGCTGGGCGGCATCCTCGGCGGCGGGCTTTTTTTCGAGCTCGGCAATCCGCGATTTGAGGGCGATCAGGCGCGCTGCGATGGTGGGTGGGTTGGCTTGAATTTCGGCAAGGGGCTTGCCAGTGGCCGTTTCAAACGCATGTATGAAACCTTCGCTGTCGGCAATGAAGGCACGCGTGGCGTCGGCATTCAAGGCGACGGCGGTGGGCAGGCTGGGGAGTTTCTGGCTGAGATCGCGGGCGTGGTTGAAGTCGGCTTTCCAGAATCTGGCTTTCAGGTCGCGGCCGGCGGTGACCGAGGAACCGTCGCGACCGAAGGCGAAGGCGCTGACGCCGCCGGGGTGGGCATCGATCTTTTTCACCTCGCTGCCGCCGTTCATTTCCCAGAAGCGGACGGTGCCGTCTTCGGAAGCGGTGGCGAGGATGTTGGAGTCGGCCCGGAAGGCGGTGGCGGTGATCGCGGCTTGATGGGCGCGGAGGGTGTGGAATTCGTTGCAGGATTGGCTTTCCCAAACCCAGACGCCGCCGTTGCGGTCGCCGCTGGCGAGCAGCACGCCATCGCTGGAGAAATCGAGGGCGGTGATCCAGTCGGTGTGTTTCTTGACGGAATGGACTTGGGCGCCGGTTTCGGTGTTCCAGACTTTCAGCAGGCGGGAGGGGCCGCCGGTGGCGATGAGGTCGAAGCTGGGGCGGATATCGGAAGCGAGGATGGCGTCGAATTCCTTGGCCACGGTGAGTTGGCGGCTGCCAGTGGTGAGGTCAAAGGTGACGGTGACGCCGGATTTTCCCGGGATTCCGCCACCGACGATCAGGTAGCGGGCGTCCGGGGTGAAGTTGAGTGAGACCGGATCACCTTCCGGAAATGGCAGGATGCCAATGAGTTCGAGAGTTTCGGTGTGATGCAGGAGGACTTGCCGCTGGCCGGTGATGGCGAGCACCGGAGCCCATGGCGAGGTGGCGATGGCGTGGATCGCGCTGGCCCGCCCGGTGACGACGGGAGGGTCGAGCAGGAGATCTTGCGGCATCGGCGGGGGGCCGTCGGGTTGGGTGGCCGGGTCGGAACGCAGGGCGGTTTCAAATTTGGGTTTGGACGGCTTGCGGGCGGACGACGACTTGTTTTCGAGCAATCCACCGTCGATCCAGCGCTTGAGGATTTCGATCTGCGTGGCGGCGAGTTGGTCGCCTTCGGGCGGCATTTTTGGCTCGGCGGTGTGGAGTACGCAGGCCATCAGCGATGAGCTGGCATCGCCGGGTTCGACGATTTTTCCGCCGGAACTGCCTTTCAGGGTGCCTGAAAAGGTGGAGAGGTCGAGGCCGCCTTTGGTTTTGTCCGGGTTGTGGCAATTCAGGCAGGACTGCTCGAAAATCGGGAAAACATGCTCGTCGAAGGTGGTTTTCTCCTGCGCGGTGGCGAGGGTGGGCGACGAGGCAAGGATGATGAATGCGCGTTTCATGAAGGGGCCGAGGCCAAAGCCTCGGGACCGATACGCAGCTTCAACCGTCCAGCTAACGCGGAATTTGGCAATCGCGGTTGATTTGCCGAGGCGGCGTGCCCAATCGCCGCGGATCGGCTCTGCGCCGGACGGCGGTGAATCCTTGAAAAGCGGGTTTTTTCAAGATTGAGGCGGATCGTGCGGGATTTACGCGCGCCCTTCTTCGACGTCGATCAAATCAAAAAAGGTGAGGATTTCTCCCCATGCGGCAAAGCCGGCGGCGGTTTTTTGGTGGTGGAGGCTTTCGGATGCGGAATCCCGCCAGCCGCGTTTTGACATGAAGCCGTTCCAAACTTCAATCTGCTCCTCATCGGGTTTTCTGCCATGCTCAAAGCACCATTCCATCAGTTCGTCGTCGCTGCCGCCTTCGAGCACGCGTGCGGTGAGGTCCTCAAAGCTCACTCCGAGGAAACGGCACACGCGCTCATCGAAAGTGTGGGATCCGGGAATGACGCCGAGGTGGTAGCCTTCAGGAAGGTTTCCTGCCGCATTGAGGCGGATTTTATCGACCACGCGGGCGAAGATATCGATTCCGTGGACTTGGTGACGGGGGCTGCGGATGGGGAATGACATGGTGGAAACGTGGCGGATCTTCAACGGCGTTGCAACTCGAAATCGTGGGTCTTGCCGCGGGCTTGCGGTCTCAGGCGGTTATCCGAGGGCAAGGGGTTTGGAGGGGTTGTGTTGATGATTGAATCGTTCGTTTGACAATGGTGTTCGATCCGCTTGAGTGGGCTCCAGCCATGCGTGAAGTGATCATTCCTGAGGTTGGACCGAAGCGTAACCTGCTGGAGGCCGCCGAGCGATTGTTTGCGGAAAGAGGATTCGACGCGGTTTCCGTGAGGGACATCACCCAGCTGGCGAAAACCAATGTGGCGGCGGTGAATTACCACTTTGGCAGTCGCGACGGGCTGTTGAAGCTGGTGATTCTGCGGTATGCCAACCCGGTGAACGAAGAGCGGCTGGCGCGCTTGGATGGCGCCGAGCGCAGATGGGCGGGGAAGCTGGTTCCGATCGAGGAGTTGATGGACGCCTTGGTGCGTCCGCTGCTCGGTCAGGTCCGCAAATCCGGGCTTGCCGAACGATCGTTTTACCAGCTGATGGGGCGGATTTTTGCGGAAAATGGCGATGGGCTGGCGGACGGGATTGAGCAGCAATTCCGGCAGGCCAACGATCGTTTTTTACGGGCGTTTGGCAACGTTCTGCCCGCGCTCACCGAAGAAGAGCTTGTGGCGCGGGTGCATTTCTTGAATGGCGGGGTGATCCATCTGTTGACCCATCAGCACTTGTTGACAAGTCCGACCTCGGGGATGCCGGCGATGGAGGCATCGCTCTCGCGCTTGATCCGCTTCGCCGCTGCGGGCTTGCGGGATGGGCTGATCACCGAGATTGCGGCGGAAGAGGGACCCCAGGCATTTTTCAATTTTTGAGGGGGCCGGCGGGTTGCGATATTTTCGGATTTCGGAGTGTTCAAAATGCGGGTCGCGCCTAGGTTGCTGCCCCTATGTCCGCCAAGATTCGATTCACCTCCGCCACCGCCACCGGGCTGGTGCTCGCCAAAGTCGGCCATCCCCAACGGGATGAGCCGCTTCAGACCTCAAAGGAGGTCTTTAAAATCGCCGAGGAGGACCAGGAGGCGCTTTCCGCGATTTTCCTCAAGCCATTCAAAAACCTCAGCGCTCATCGTTTCAGCCATCACTCATCGCTCGATCAGCATGAGATGAACGCCTACTCGGCCGCCATTTTCGCCGCGGATGACGGCCTTCTGGAAAAAGGCTGTGACATCGCCAAGCGCCTCTACGCCAAGTCCAACCACCCGAACATCAAGTCCGGCGATCTCTGCATCTCGCTGATCAAGAACATCGATATCGACGGCGAGCTCACCCAGGGCCTGTGCATTTTGAAATCCGAGAGCGTGGTTCCGTTCCTCAGCATTTCCACCCGCGATGGCGACTTGGAACTGCACACCGAGCAGGGGATCAACCCGGAAAAAATCGACAAGGGCTGCCTGATTCTCAACCACCTCGCGACCAAGGGCTACTACGTGCTCACCTTCGATC
>JBIPND010000319.1:0-4686 GCA_044374015.1 Luteolibacter sp.
TTTTTCGAGACCTTTGATTTCCTCGTCGGCCTTGAAGGCGTCGAACTTGGAAATGCGCTTGATCTTGATTTCCGTCAGGCGGGCGAGGTCGTCCTGGGTGACCTCGCGCTTGAGGAGTTTTTTGAACGGCTTGAGACCGTCGTCGATGGCCTTGAGCACGGCTTCCCAAGTTTCGCATTCCTCGATGTCGCGGTAGATGCGGTTCTCGATGAAGATTTTTTCCAGCGAGCTGAAGTGCCACTTTTCGGCGAGTTCGGCGAGTTTGATCTCGAGCTCCAGCTTGAGCAGCTCGCGGGTGTGATGGGTGGTGCGGCGGAGGATGTCGGAAACCCCCATGAACACCGGCTTGCCGGCATAGATGACGCAGGCGTTGGGCGAGATGGTGAGCTCGCCGTCGGTGAAGGCGTAGAGCGCGTCGCGCGTTTGCTCGGGATCGGCACCCGGCGGCAGATAGACGAGGATGTCGGCGTGGGCGGCGGTGTTGTCCTCGATCTTGGCAATCTTGATCTTCCCTTTATCCGCGGCGGCGACGATCGACTCCATGACCCCGCCGGTGGTGGTGCCGAAGGGGATTTCGGTGATGCGCAGGATGCCCTTTTTCTCGGTGGAAATACGGGCGCGGACCCGGACTTTGCCGCCGCGCAGGCCGTCGCGGTAGTCCGAGGCGTCCATGATCCCGCCGGTCGGGAAATCAGGAATGAGGGTGAACGGCTGGTCGCGCAACACGGCGATGGCCGCCTCGATCAGTTCGTTGAAATTGTGCGGCAGAATTTTGCACGCGAGGCCGACCGCGATGCCTTCGACGCCCTGGGCCAGCAGCAGCGGAAATTTCACCGGCAGCGTGTCCGGCTCCTTGCGGCGACCGTCGTAACTCGGCAGCCAGTCGGTGGTTTTCGGGTTGAAAACCACTTCGTTGGCAAACTTGGTGAGCCGCGCTTCGATGTATCGCGGGGCGGCCGCGCCGTCGCCGGTGAGGGTATTGCCCCAGTTGCCCTGGGTGTCGATGAGCAGGTCTTTCTGCCCGAGCCCGACGATGGCGGCACCGATGGATTGGTCACCGTGCGGGTGGTAATTCATCGTGTTGCCAACGATTCCGGCGACCTTGTTGTAGCGGCCGTCGTCGATTTCATCCATCGCGTGGAGGATTCGGCGCTGGACCGGCTTGAGGCCGTCGAAGAGATGCGGCACCGCGCGTTCGAGGATCACGTAGCTGGCGTAATCGAGGAAATAGTCGGAATACATCGCGCCAAGCGAGGCATGTTGGTCCGGGTCGTGGGTCATGTGTGGCGGATGGTTAATGAACCCGGAGCACCGGTGCAAGCCTGAGGTGATGATACCGCCTGATGGAACGCACCGCGAGGCTGCCGGCTTGAAACCCGGCGCAGGATCCGGGTCCGCAGACTGAAGCCGGACAAGCAGCCCCGATGCAACGTCAAATGCCGCGGGTAAAAGCGTTGGTTTTTTATTTCGCGAGGCCGGATTTTGGGGTTCCGGCGGCGGATTTTTCGCCCTACGTTGCGCCGCATGCGCACTGCGGTTTATGCCGGTTCCTTCGATCCACCCACCAACGGCCACCTCTGGATGATCGAGCGGGGTTTGGAAATGTTCGATCGCCTGATCGTGGCGATCGGCAGCAATCCGTCCAAGAGTTACTCGTTTTCGGTCGAGGAGCGGCTTGAGCTGCTGCGCGCATCGACCCCGGATTGCGAGCGGCTGGTCATCGCCCATTTCGACAACCGCTACCTGGTGGATTATGCGAAAAAAATGGATGCCAAATACATGCTGCGCGGGATCCGCTCGCCTAACGACTACGAATACGAGCGGGTGATGCGCCACATCAACGCCGACATGGCGCCGGAAATCACCACGGTTTTCCTGATGCCGCCGCGGGACATCGCGGAGCTCTCGTCGAGCATGATCAAAAGCCTAACCGGCCCTAGCGGCTGGGAGGAAACCGTCCGCCGCTATGTGCCGGGGCCTGTTTTCGAGGCCCTGGCAGCACGCGGCGGATCGATCTGACAAGCGGCTCAGAGGCCGGCTTTTTTCATCAACGCGGCGATGTCGAATTCGGCGCGGCGCGGGGTGCGGGTGCACAGCGCGTTGGCCTCGGCATCACCGGGGAAGGATTCGGTGGCGACGTCCCAGGTGACCTTGCGGCCGAGTTTCATCGCGATCCACGCGACGCAGCAGGCCTCCAAGCTGCGGGCCGATTCATCGACATTGGCGATCGGATCGCGGTTGGCGATGATCGATTCGATCCAGTTGACCTTGTGGTCCTTGCTGCTCATGAGGCGTTTCGCATCGGAGGCAAAGGGCTCGATCAAATTCGGCTTGCTCGCCCGCAGCGCGCTTTTGCCATCGCCTTTCACGTCGCCATCGCTGGCGGTGACTTTGACGGCCCCGCGGGTGCAGAAAATCCAGCCTTCCTCGCCTTCGAATCTCAGGCCGTTCTCGAATTTGTTGTCGAGGATCAGCTGGACATTGTCCGGATAGAGCATTTCCACGTGGTAGCCGTGGTGCACGGTCCACATGTCGTTGGTCATGAAATCGGCCTTGGCTTCGACGACCGACGGTCCGCCGAGTTGCTGCCCCATCGCCAGCTGGGCGATGTCGAGGTGGTGGGCACCCCAGTTGGTGATCATGCCGAGGCCGAAGTCCTCGGTGGTGATCCAACCCGGGCGGCCACCGAAGCTGTCCTGCGGGTGGCAGCGACCTTCCATGTATTCCTGCTGCGGCGCGGGGCCGAGCCATTGGTCGAAATCGAAGGTCGCGGGAACCGGCATTGCCGCGGGTTTTTTGCCGCTGGGTTTGTCGAGACCGATGCCGATTTGCACACTTTTGAGTTTGCCGAGGCGGCCGTTCATCACCGCCTCGATCGCCGGACGGAATGCGGTGAACGGGAGCTCCGAGCGTTGTTGGGAGCCGGTTTGCAAGATCACCTTTTTGGCACGCACGGCGGTGCGCAGTGCGATGGCTTCGGCAATGTTGTAGGTCAGGGGCTTTTGCACATACATGTGCTTGCCGGCGAGGGCCGCCTCGACCGCCATCAACCCGTGCCAATGGTCCGGGGTGCTGATGACCACCGCGTCGATTTCCGGGTTGGCGAGGAGTTCGCGGAAGTCGCTGTAAACTTTGACCTCGACGTTGGCTTCACCCTTCTTTTTGTAGAATTCCTCGATCCGCCGTTTGCCTTCGGCGGCGCGTTTGCTATCGAGCTCGCAGACGGCGACGACGCGGGCGAGCGGGACATCGAGCACGTTGCCCATGTCTTCCAGGCCCATCCGGCCGCAGCCGATCTGGGCGACCTGGATTCGCTTGTTAGGCGAGTCGGCGGCGAACAGCGAGCCGGAAAAAAGGTTGGGCAGGACGATCATCCCGGCGGTGCCGCCGAGGGTGGTTTTGAGGAAATGACGACGCGGGTTCATGAATGTTAGATTCGGGAGTGAGACTTACTTCTTCGAGAAATCGCGGACTTTGATGTTCCGGAAAAACACCTGGTTGCCGTGGTCCTGAAGCAGGATGTGGCCGGCTTCCAGTTCGCCAAAGTTGGGCCAGACTTTGTATTTGCTGACCGCCACGAGGTCGCGCCATTCCTTGGAGCCGCGCTCGATGTCGAGGGTTTTTTCGCCGTTGAGCCAGTAGGTCAGGCGCTTGTTGTCCGAGAGGATGCGGGCGTGGTTCCATTCACCGATCGGCATGACCTTCTTGGTGGCGGGGGCCGCCTGCATGTCGTAGAGCGAGCCGATGGTGCGGGTGCCGGGGCTGCCGAGTTTGGCATCCGGGTGGCGCTCGTCGTCGAGGATTTGGAATTCCGGTCCGATGGCGGAGCCCTCACCCTTGTTGAGCTCGGGATCGACGAAGAACTTGATCCCGCTGTTCGCGCCGGGAGTGATTTTGAAATCCACTTGCAGCTCGAAGTTGGAATACTTCGCCTTGGTGATGATGTCGCCTGCGGCGGCGGATTCGGCACCGCCGGTTTCGTTGATGATCAGCACACCGTCCTTGATCTCCCAACCGCTGGTGGGGAAATCCGGGCGGCGCACACTGCGCCAGCCGTCGCTGGTTTTGCCATCCCACAGCAGGCTCCAGCCTTCGGCTTTCTCGGAATCGGAAAGGGTGTTAGCTTCGGCCGCGGCCACTTCCTGGATGCGCAGATTGCGCCAGCGGACCTGGGTGCCGTCCTTGTCCTTGTCCTTGCCGATCGAGTGGACTTGAAGCCCGATGAATCCGGATTTCGTTAGGGAATCCTTGATTGACGCGCACGGAGTGCCGTTGAGCGTGGTTTTGATCGAATCGCCAATGGCCTCGACGCGGACCTTGTTCCAGCCGCCCTGCTTGAAAAGCTTGCGGCCTTGCTCGGTGAATTCCTTGGGGTCGCCGCCGAGCGCGCCCGGATAGAGCCAGCCGCGGCGGGCTTCGTCATAGATCCCAGCACTCCACCAGCGGTCCTTTTTCGGCTCGGGATCGATTTCAATCTGATAGCCGTGAACGCGGTCCGCGCCGATGATGACTTTCTTGCCCTCCCAGGTGATCTCGGTCGGTTTGTCAAAACTGTTACTGCGGATTTGCACGCCGGAATTGAGCCGCGGATCCACCTTGAACTCATACTCCAGAACGAAATCCGAGTAGTCGCGACCGGTGCAGAGAAAGGTGTTAGGCGTGTTCATCATCGAGGTGCCGACGATT
>JBIPND010000320.1:0-4680 GCA_044374015.1 Luteolibacter sp.
AGCGCGGTGTTGATCGAGACGATGCCGATGCGGCGGACGATTTCCGGGTTGTTGGCGATTTCCTGAGGGCGCAGCAGCAGGCGGCCGCGGTAGTTTTCCAAGTTGTCATAGATTCCTTGGAGGACGGGGTCGGTGAGGGTGAGCGAGACGCCGCTGACGAACGAGCAGCGGTCCTGATTGAGCAACTCGATGACGGAATCCTGGATGACCTCGGTATACATCTGGAAACGCGGGATTTCCGGGTGGTCGCCCATGGCTCCGAGCACCGCGTTGGCGACATTTCCGACGCCGGATTGGATGGGCAGGAATTCCTTGGGGATGTGGCCGTTTCTCAGTTCCGCGGCGAGGAAGTCGGCGACGTGGAGACCGATGCGGGTGGTGACATCGGTGACGGGCGTGAAGTCCTTGACCTCGTCGGGGCGGTTGGACTGGACGATACCGACGATTTTTTTGGGATCGACCCAGACGCGCTGGGTGCCGATGCGATCGTCGGCGGCGCAGATCGGGATCGGGCTGCGGTGGGGCGGCGACTGGGGCTCGTAAATGTCGTGGAAGCCTAGCAGTTCCTTGGGGTGGCGGCTGTTGATTTCGATGAGGATTTTGTCTGCCAGGGTGAGAAAGGTGGGGGCGGCTCCGACGCTGGTGGTGAGGAGGATTTTGCCATCGGCGGAAACGTCGGCGGCTTCGACGACGGCCCAGTTCATTTTTCCGAGGAAGCCGTAGCGCAGGTATTGCGGCAGCAGGGAAAGGTGCATGTCGAAGAAATGGGTTTTCCCGGCGTTGATGCTTTCGCGCAGATCCTTGTCCGACTGATAGGGCGTGCGGAATTTGATCGAGTCGGCCCGGGCGAGTTCGCCATCGAGGGACGGGCCGGTGGAGGCGCCGGTGATGACGCCGATTTTGAATTCGCGTTCCGCGGCATGTTCGACGCGGGCCTTGGCAGCGATGGCGGTGGGGATGACTTTGGCGGCACCGGCTGGAGTGAATCCGCTGAAGCCGATGATTTCGTCATGGTTGATCAAGGCGGCTGCTTCGTCGGCAGTTAGGGACGGGAAGGGGCTATTCATGGTGATGCAAGTCGGTGGATCCGATGGATGATTATTTGAGAGTTGATAGGAAATAGCCGGCTGCCAGGGCACTGCCGATCACACCGGCGACGTTCGGGCCCATGGCGTGCATGAGCAAGTAGTTGGTGGGATCGTATTTCTGACCGACATCTTGGGAGACCCGTGCGGCCATCGGGACGGCGGAGACGCCGGCGGAGCCGATGAGCGGGTTGATCTTGTTTTTGCTGACCACGTTCATGAGCTTGGCCATCAGCACGCCGGAGGCGGTGGCCACGGAGAAGGCGATGATGCCAAGCAGGAGGATGCCAAGTGTCTGGGTGTTGAGGAAATGGTGTTTGCCGTTTTCGAATCCGCCCATTTTCAGGCCGACGCAGATGCCGAGGAAGATGGTGACGACGTTGATGATTTCGTTTTGCGCGGCTTTGACCAAACGTTCGGTGACCTTGCATTCGCGCAGCACGTTGCCGATGAAGAGCATCGAGAGCAGCGGGGCGGCGTCCGGCACGACCAGGATGCAGAAGACCATGACCACGACGGCGAAGGTGATTTTTTCCAACTGGCTGACCTTGCGCAGGGTTTTCATTTTGATTTTGCGCTCCGTGTCGGTGGTGAGCAATCTCATGATCGGCGGTTGGATCAGCGGCACGAGGGCCATGTAGCTGTAGGCGGCCACGGCGATGGCACCTAGCAGGTGCGGGGCGAGGCGGGTGGCGGTGAAGATCGAGGTGGGGCCGTCGGCGCCGCCAATGATGCCGATCGAGGCGGATTCCTTGAGATCAAATCCCAACAGCGGGGCGCAGACGAAGGTGGCGAAGATGCCGAACTGCGCGGCACCTCCTAACAGTAGGGTTCGCGGATTGGCGATCAACGGGCCGAAATCGGTCATCGCGCCCACTCCGAGGAAGATGAGTGGCGGATAGATCTGGAGGATGATGCCCTGGTTCAGATACCAGAACAGCCCGCCCGCCGCCTTGAGGGTGCCATCCGGATTGTGGACCGGGGCGTTCATGATGATTTCCTGGATGGGCAGGTTGGAGATGAGCGCCCCAAGGGTGATGGGCACTAGCAGCAGCGGCTCGAAGCCCTTGACGATCGCGAGATAGAGGAGGAACGCGACGATCACCCACATCACCACCATCTGCCATTGCAGACTGGCAAAGCCGGTGGTCAACCAGAGATCATAAAGTTTGTTCATGAGTGGCGTGGGAGAAATCCATCAGCCGATGGTGTAGAGAACCTGGCCTTCCTCGACGGCATCCCCGATTTTCACATGGATCGCCTTGATGGTGCCGGTGGCGGGGGCGTTGATGGGAGTGTACATTTTCATGGCCTCGAGGGTGATGACGAGATCGCCTTCGTGGACGCTGGCTCCGACGGCGACCTCGATGGCTTGGACGATGCCGGCGAGCGGGCTGGTGGCGTCGCCCGCAGCGGCGGATGCAGCGGGGGCGGGCGTCGGGGTGGCGAGTCTTGAGACGGCAGCCGGTGGGGAACTGCGGACGACCGGTGCGTGGGTGGGGGAGTGGGAGTGGTCGGCCTCGTCGGTGTCGATTTTCTCAACGATGACGTCGTAAACTTTGCCTTCAACGGTGATGCGGAGATGTTCCATGGTATTTTTGATAGATTAACGGATGCGGTGTGAGGAGAGGACGGATTGGCGGCCGGCTTTTTCCCATGAGGTGCTCTGGCACCTGATGGAGACGATGCGGTGGGAAGGACCGGTGAAGCAGGCGACGGCGGCGGCGATGGCGGCGAGGATTTCCGGGGGCGTGCCCTCCTCGATCATGCCGCCGGGAGCTGCGGGCGGGGCTGCCGGCCGGGCCGCGGCGGGAAGTGGAGCGGGCACCGGGATCAAGACCTTGATGAGCTTGGCGGTGATGGCGCAGACGCCCCACAGGACGGTGAGGGTGACCAAAACCATCACCATGCCGCCCAAATGAGGCAGGGCATCCATGACCGAAGTGGCCGGCTTTTGGGCGAGAACGAGGAACGGGACGAGGTGCATGCGGTGGGTTAGAGAGGAATGTTGCCGTGCTTTTTCGGTGGACGTGTTTCGTGTTTGCCCATGATGCCGCGGAAGGCGAGGGCAAGCGTGCTGCGGGAGGCGGCGGGATTGATCACATCGGTGATCATGCCGTTGCTGGCCGCCTGATAGGGCGAGGCGAATTTCTCGGTGTAGGCGGCGCGGAGTTCTTTTTCCATGGCTTCCGGATCTTCGGCTTCGTCGAGTTCCTTTTTGTAAAGCACCTTGATCGCGCCCTGGGCACCCATGACGGCGATTTCCGCGGTGGGCCAGGCGAAGACGAAGTCGGCTCCCATGTCGCTGGAGCACATCGCGAGGTAGGCGCCGCCGTAGGCTTTGCGGCAGATGAGGGTGATTTTGGGCACCGTGCCGGAGGCCCAGGCGAAGAGCATTTTCGCGCCGTGGCGGATGATGCCGCCGCGCTCCTGGGCGAGTCCGGGCATGAAGCCGGGGACGTCCACCAGCGAGAGCACCGGGATCGAGTAGATGTTGCAGACGCGGATGAAACGCGCGGCTTTGTCGGAGCTGTCGATGTCGATGCAGCCGGCTTTGACCATCGGTTGGTTGGCGATGATGCCGATGACCAGGTTTTCGAGTTTGGCAAATCCGACCAGCATGTTGGGTGCGAAGTCCGGCATGATTTCAAACCAGCTGTCGGGATCGACGAGGTGCTGGATGACCTTTTGCATGTCGAGCGGCGCGCGGGGATCGGCGGGGATGAGGTCGTTGATACCCAAATCCTCGGTGATCGCGATCTCGTCGTTCATCTTATGCGGCGGATCGCTCAGGTTGTTAGACGGCAGGTAATCCAACAGTTTTTTGGTGAGCTCGATGGCATGTTCATCATCCTCGGCGATGAGGTGGATGTTGCCGCTGACCTGGGCGTGGGCGTCCGCGCTGGCGAATTGGTCAAGGGATGCGGTCTGTCCGGTGGCGGCGCGGATGACGTCGGGGCCGCAGATGAACATGTTGGAGTTCCTCCGCGTCATGATGATGAAATCGGTGAGGGCGGGGGAGTAGGCGGCCCCGCCGGCGCAGGGGCCGGCGATGATGGAGATTTGCGGGACGACGCCGGAGAGCAGGACGTTGCGGAAGAAGATCTGGCCGTAGCCTGACAGCGCGTCGATGCCTTCCTGAATGCGCGCGCCGCCCGAATCATTGATGCCGACCACCGGCATCCCGGCCTTGACGGCGAAGTCCAACAGATCGCAGATTTTTTTGGCGTGGATCTGGCCGACGGCACCGCCGCCGACGGTGAAGTCCTGGGCGAAGGCGGCGACTTGGCGGCCATCGACGGCGCCGGTGGCGCAGACGACGCCGTCACCGGGCATCTTGCGTTTTTCGAGGCCGAAGTTGACGCAGGAATGATGGGCGTGCATCCCGAATTCGATGTAGCTGCCGCCATCGAAGAAGGCGGCGAGGCGCTCGCGGGCGCTGAGCAGGCCCTTTTCGTGGCGTTTTTCGATGCGGTCGATGCCGCCTCCGATGAGGGCTTCGTCGCGGCGGAGTTGGAGCTCCTCCATGAGTGATTGATCGATGGGCATGGCGTGGTTTCAAGTAAGTATGTTAGATCAGTGGCAGGGGTATCAG
>JBIPND010000321.1:0-4675 GCA_044374015.1 Luteolibacter sp.
GATGCGGGTCCTGCGTCCCGGCGATTTCATCAAGACCTCCACCGGCAAAACCTCGGAAAACGCCACGCTCGGCAACAACCAGGTGATGCTCGAAGCCATCCGCGACCACTTCCTGGCGACCGGCGTCGAGATCGCGATGAAACCCGCCGGCGGCATCCGCACCTCCAAACAAGCGCTGCATTTCCTCGTCGCGGTCAAGGAAACCCTCGGCGACGCGTGGCTCACTAACACCCGCTACCGCTTTGGGGCCTCCGCGTTGCTCAACGACCTGGTCCGCCAGTTGGTGAAGGAAAAAACCGGGGCCTATCAGGCGCCTTATTCCTTTTCTGAATCTTCCTCGGCCTATTGAACCAGGACTGATAGGACCTATACGACTCATGTCTCCCATGCCTGCTAAAAAATCGATCCGCCCCGCCGCCCGCGAACTGCTCTTCGGCGACCTTTGGGAATACGATCCCGCGCCGGAAACCGCGCCGGCTTTCATCGAGCCCCGCTATGGGCTTTTCATCGACGGCAAGTTCGTCGCGCCGAAGACCAGGAAATACTTCGACTCCATCAGCCCGCGCAATGAGGAGAAATTGTCGGAAATCGCGCTCGCCGGGGCGGCCGACGTGGATGCGGCCTATCAGGCAGCGGCGACCGCCTTTGAATCGTGGAGCAAACTGCCCGGCACCGAGCGGGCGAAATACCTGTTCCGCATCGCCCGCCTGCTGCAGGACCGCGCCCGCGAGTTCGCGGTGGCGGAGACCCTCGACGGCGGCAAGCCGATCAAGGAATCCCGCGACTTCGACGTGCCGATGGCCGCAGCGCACTTTTTCTATCATGCCGGCTGGGCGGACAAGCTCGGCTATGTCACCCCCGGGCGGACGCTGGCACCGTTAGGCGTGATCGGGCAGGTCATTCCGTGGAATTTCCCGCTGCTCATGCTCGCGTGGAAAATCGCCCCCGCGCTCGCCACCGGCAATACGGTGGTGCTCAAGCCGGCGGAAACCACCTCGATCACCGCGTTGAAATTCGCCTCCATCCTCCAGGACGCGGGCCTGCCGCCCGGCGTGGTCAATTTCGTCACCGGCGCGGGTGAGACCGGTGCGGCCGTGGTCAATCATCCGCTGGCCGCGAAAATCGCCTTCACCGGCTCCACCGCGGTGGGCAAGGCGATCCAGCGCGCGCTCGCCGGGACCGGCAAGCGCCTGACCCTCGAACTCGGCGGCAAGGCGGCCAACATCGTGTTCGACGACGCGCCGCTCGACCAAGCCGTCGAAGGCATCATCAACGGGATCTTCTTCAACCAAGGCCACGTCTGCTGCGCGGGATCGCGGCTGCTGGTCCAGGAATCGATCGCCGCCACCGTTCTATCCAAACTCAAGGTCCGCCTCAAATCGCTGCGCACCGGCGACCCGCTCGACAAGAACACCGACGTCGGCGCGATCAACTCCAAAGCCCAGCTCGACCGCATCACCGCACTGGTCGCCGCCGGTGTTTCCGAAGGCGCGGAGATCTATCAGTCCAGCTGCGCCCTGACGCAAAAGGGCTATTATTTCCCGCCCACCGTGTTTTCCAACGTCGCGCAAAGCCACCGCATCGCGCGCGAGGAAATTTTCGGCCCGGTGCTTTCGATCCTGACTTTCCGCACGCCCGAGGAAGCTGTCGAAAAAGCCAACAACACCCACTACGGCCTCAGCGCCGGCGTCTGGAGCGACAAGGGTTCGCGCATTTTGAAAATGTCCACCGAGCTCAAAGCGGGCGTGGTCTGGGCGAACACCTTCAACAAGTTCGACCCCGCCTCGCCCTTCGGCGGTTACAAGGAATCCGGTTTCGGCCGCGAGGGCGGCAAGCAAGGGCTGTTGGACTACGCGCAACTGATCTAGGTTTTGGATCGGACCCGCTCAGGTGTGTTGGCCGCGTTGGCCGCGTTTTGCGACCGCAACAGCCGCTGGCAGCTCGCCGCCATCGGACTGGCGCTCGCCGGGGTGGCCTTGCAGATCCCGGCGGTCGGGCATTTCCCGTGGGTGGCGCTGACACTGGCGCTGACGTTTTCGTTGTATGCGGTGGTTAGGAAACGCGCGCCGCTGGGGGCGCTGGTCGGGTTGACGGCGGAAACCACGCTGCTCGCGCCGTTCGCGCTGGCGTGGTTGGTGGTGAGCAGCCCGAGCCCGCAGGCGGCCTTCGGCGGCAGCTGGCCGCATGCGTTTCTGATCGCGGGCACGGGGCTGGCGACCGCCCTGCCGTTGCTGTTTTTCGGCCATGCGACGCGCACGCTGCGGCTGACCACGCTGGGCATTCTGCAGTTCATCGGGCCGACGATCCAGTTCTTCATCGGCTGGAAACTTTACGGTGAGCCGATGACCGGGCCGCGGCTGGTTTCGTTCGGGTTGATCTGGCTGGCAATCGGGATTTACGCGGCGGATGCGAGGCGGAAGGCGCCGGGAATTTGAAATCCCGACACGGGGCTTGCGGTCGTGGCCCGCGGCGTTTACCCAACAGTCATGCAGGACGAAGTGCGCGCGTTGTTAATTCTCCAGGATCGTGACCGGCGTCTGTTGGCACTGGCCAGGGACCTCGAAAAACTCCCCCAGGACGAGGCCCGGGCGAAGGCGAAACTGGCCGGCGACGAAGCCGCCGTGACCAAGGCCCACCAAGCGCTGCTCGACTGCGAGCTGCGGGTGAAAAAGATCGAGCTGGATGCCGAGACCCGCCGGACGACGATCAAGCGCCTCAAACTGCAACAATTTGAAACGCGCAAGAACGACGAGTTCCAGGCGCTCGGCCACGAGATCACCCGCTACGAAAAAGACCTCGACGATTTCGAGACCAAGGAGTTGGAGGCGATGGAGGAGGTCGACGGCTTCCGCAAGACCTTCAAAACCGCGGAGGCCGCGCTCGCACAGACCCGCACGCTGGTGGCCGAGGACATCGCCTCGATCCACGAGCGTCACGCGCGGATGGAGGCGGATCGCGCCGAAGTTTCCGCCGACCGCGAGAAGCTTCTAAAGAACGTGCCGGAAGATCTGATCCCGCTCTACAACCGTCTGATGAAATCCAAGGCCGGCGTGGCGATCGCGCCGCTGCGCGACGGCAAATGCGAAGGCTGCCACATGAAGCTAATCACCTCGACGGTGATGAAGGTCCAGACCGGCAAGGAAATCGCCCAGTGCGAGGACTGCGGGCGCATCCTCTACGTCGAGGACTAACCGGCGTTAGTTTCTGATAGTTTCCTAGCGCCGCTCTTCCAGCAGGATCAGCCAGTTCATCATCGTGATCGGCGGCAGCTCGGCGGTGTGGGTGATCGGGCGGAGGTTCACGGTGATGCGGTCCGCGGCGATCGAGCCGCCGCTGCGGTTTTTCGAATCGAGCGGCCTGACCGGGGCGGCGTCCGTGTCACTGGCCAGCGAGCCGATCTGGCCGCGGAGGTTGACGCCGAAGGGGTCGATTTCCACGCCGTAACTCCTGTTTGGTAGATCGAGGCGCGGTTGAAGATTTTGGTGACATCGGTGAGCGCCAAATCCCCGGTGTTGCCGCTTCTGGCGGCGGTGAGGCCGAGTGACGCTTGAAGCTGGGGCGAAATGGACTTGCTGGCGTTGGCGAGCACCAGCGCATCATGGAAAATCGCCTGCCAGGCGAGTGGGTCCCGGGCGCTGGAGTTCGCATTCGATCCGCTTTTCATCGCGCGGATGGCGCGGTTCGGGGTGATCGACATGATCGAGCGGAGGATCGCATCCTCTTTTTCATGGTAGTCGACCCGCAGCTGGACTTTGCCCTGGACCTCGCGGGCGGCCATCGGCCGGCAGTAGGCGGAGATGGTCAACAGGGTGAGGATCGCCGCTGTGGAGAGCACGAGCACATAGGAAACAACGCCGGATTTGCCGGGGCTTGGAGGGGCTGGTCTTCATTGCTGCATGGTTCCTGAATAGATGATTTCCTCGTCATCCGGGCCGGTGAGTTTCATCCGCAGAATCCCGCTTTCCATGGTGAAGAGCACGTCTTTCGGCTTGCGGGTGACGGTCCACTGGGGAGCTCCAAGCACATCGTTGCTGGGGATCAGGTAGTAGTTGAGGGCGTTGCCGCATCCGATATTTTCAAATCACAGCAATCCGATAGGTCCTAACTTTCAAATCAAATTGATGATCAACCGCTTTTGCGAGCGGATTCCGCTTTGCACCCGGCTAACTTTTAAAAACTCCGAACCGGCGCTCCAGCTCGCGCAGACCGAATTCGGACAGCGTCGGGCGGCCGTCCGAAGCGCAGTAAGGCAGATCGCAGTTGAAAAGCTCTGCCAGCAGCGCGTCAGTCTCCACCAGCCTTGGCGTGACCATCGCGGCCGCGCGTTTTGCGAGGGTTTTGGCCAGTCGGTCGAAGGCGAAACGTGCGCCGGGAGAGGATTCGCGCAGCAGTTCGTCCATCAGCGCGCCGAGAAACGGCCGCGGATCATCGACCACCAGACAAGCCGGCAAACTGCGGATCTGCAGCGTATTTCCACCAAACGCCTCCACCTCGATGCCCGCCTCCAGCAAGGCCGGCCGTTCGCGCAGCACCAAATCGAGATCGCGGGGATCGAGTTCGATCAACACCGGCACCAGCAGCCCCTGCGTTTCCAAACCGGCGTCATGTTGGCTGAGCAGTTTTTCATAAAAAATCCGGTCGTGCGCCGCCTTCGGATCGAACAACACCAGCCCGT
>JBIPND010000322.1:0-4670 GCA_044374015.1 Luteolibacter sp.
CTTGGCGAGCTGCGGGAGATCAAAGCTGCCGAAATTTTCTGGCAGGATGGCAGCCAGCGGCGGTTTCGGTTCCGCTTGGAGACATCGGAGGATCAAGGCGAGTGGACGCGGGTGTTCGCCGGGGAGAGTCGTGAAAAGTCCGGCGCGGAGTCTTACGTTTTTCCCGTGGTCAGCGCGCGCTATCTCCGGCTCACGGGTAACGGAAACAGCCGCAACGGGTGGACGAGCATTCACGAGATCCGGATCCCGGCCGCGGCGAAACCCGCGGTCGTGACTCATGCGCCGTCCGGCGCGGGGCACCGGGTGCGGGTGCGGCTGGATCACGCTGACTTCTGCTGGGAGATTCATCCGTCGGGCTGGCTCCAGCTCGACTGGCAGATGGAGGGCGGCGGGCCATTCGAATACGCCGGCATCACTTTTGATCACCCGGAGACCGCCACGCTTGGCAAGCACTGGATCGGGCGCGGCCCGCACCGCGTCTGGCAGAACCGCATCCACGGGCCGCGGCTCGGGGCTTTTTCCGCTGACGCTCAGGATCCGGAGTTCAAGGGTTGTTTTGCGGAAATGCATCGCCTCGAATTGGTCACTGGCGGCGGCAGGCTGGTCTTCCTCACGGACACGCCGGAGCTTTTCGCCCGCATCCACACGCCGGATCCGGGGCATCAGCCGATGCGCGCCACCGCGGACTTTCCGGAAGGGGGGCTTTCGTTCCTTCACCTCATTCCGGCCATCGGCACCAAGTTTCGCAGCAGCCAGCAACTCGGGCCGCAAGGGCATTTGAAAACCCGGTGCGAGACCCAATCCGGGCGGATTTACGTGCGCCCTGAAGGGCCATAGTCCACCGATTTCATCCTGCGGGCAGCCTGGGAAAATTCATGGTGCCACCGCAATTGATGAACCATGAGTTCTCCACGCGGTTAATGGGGAAGTTCCTCACTCCAGCAACTTGGCGGTCAGAAAGGAACTCGCGTTGGTGTAGACCTTCGAAGCCGAAGTGCCCGGGATCAGGAGATGGCATTCGAGGCCGGCGGCGTCGCAGGCCTTCTTCATTTTCACGCCGTAAACGGGATGATGGATGCCGTGTCCGGCATCCTTCGATGGCAGGGTCATGTCGCCGCCGTAAGTCATGAACAAAGGCGGATCGCCGGCGCTGACGTGATTGATGGGCGAAAACTCGCTGTAGTGGGCAGAGTGTTTTTCGTAGTTGGCGAGAGCGTCTTCACGGGTCTGTTCACCGACCGCATTGGGAATCATCGGATGGAGGAGAACATTCGCACCGAGCCAGGGTTCGATCACTTTCGGGTCGATGGAAGTTTGACCTCCGTTTACGGCGGCAGCGCTGACGCGGGTCGACTCGCGGAGTATGGGATCGGTGGCGTCGGGAGCGGCGAGGTCGTCGTGGAAGAGCAACCACATCGAGGTGCAGGCTCCCGCGCTCCCGCCGGTGAGGGCGATCCGGGCTTTGTCGAGATTCCACTCCACCGCTTTGCTGCGGAGGAACTGAATGGCGCGGGCGGCGTCGTGGACCGGGGCGGGGAGGGGATTTGCGGGAGTGAACCTGTAAGTTACGGAAGCGACGGAGATGCCTTCGGCAAGGAAAGGATCGACCTGATTCGGACGGAGAGCCTTGTTTCCGCCTCGCCACCCGCCCCCGTGGATGTAAACGAGGAGTGGGCGTGGTCCGTCACCCTCGGCGCGCCAGAAATCGAGTTTGTTTTCCGGGAAGGGGCCGTAGGCGATGTCGGCGATTCCGGGTGCGACGGCGGGCGGGACCGGTTTGGCATCCTGGGCAGAAGCCAGGGAAAGGGAAGCAATGACAATTGCCGGGAGCAGGGAAATTTTGTAAGGCGGAAAAAGCATCATGATGAAGGCAATAGCACGCCGGGCCTGGGAAAGGCGAGGGAATTGATCGCCGGGACGAGGCTTCATTCGTGCTGCGCCATGTGACCCCGGAATCCTGCTTTAAAAGCTGCTTGCCATTTCTCATTCCAGCCCAGCGCGGATTCCGGTTCCGGGGGCAGTTTGGTGAAGTTGAGCGTGCCGTTGACGAGGGTGCGAGGGGGCACTGCCAGTCTGCGCCCCACGCTGGATGTGGTGGCCTCGAAGGATCAGCTGGGGTGCTACGAGGACGCCTGGGCGGCTTATCCTAGAAAAGGAACAGCCGGGTCTGGCCGAAATCCGGCGCAGCAAAAAAAACCGGCGCTGGCCCGCACCGTCATGTCATCTGCCCCTTAGGGGGCGAGGGTCACGGCCAGCCGCATGAAAATCCGCTCATGGTCGGCCGGCAGGGTGTGGGAAATGACCTCGTCATTGTCGATTTCCGGCAGCACCGGGGTCCAAGAGCCTTCCGCGAGGGTGGAGGACGTTTCGATGACGTATCGGACGTCGCCATTCGCGACGGCTGCGGGGCGTTTGAGGAAACTGAGGGTGCGGTCGGAATAGGTGCCTGGAAAGCCGTCGGGGGCGGCGGGGTCGAGCCCGGCGATGGCGTATTCGAGTCCGTTGGCGAGGCCGTCGCCGTCGGAGTCGGCATGGAAGGGTTCACTGGCGATACCGTTCGCGGCGGCCCAGTCGGAGAAGCCGGATGCGCTCACCAAGGCCAAGGCGGTGCCCGAGTCGAAATCCGAATCCACCCGCCAGCCAGCGGGGACTCCGGTGATGCTGGTGAAATTGCCGCTGCGGCTGGCGTAGCGGGCGAGGACCAGCGGGCTGGATGCGGGTGTGCCGGAGATTTCCAGCGTGGCGCCGCTTTGCAGGGTGAGCGCGCCGGTGATATTCAGCGGCGTTTGCCCGGCAGTGAGCGCCAGGCGACCTGATAGGGTTGCTGTTGGAAGCGTGCCGGTGCCGCTGAGCCGGCCGTTGCTTCCGACCGTGACGTTTGATGCGGCGAGTGGACCGTCGATTTGCAGTGTGCCACCGTTGACTTGGGTGGGGCCGGAGTAGTCGCCGCCGGCGGCGAGGATCAAGGTGCCGGGCCCGCCTTGGGTGACGGCGAGGTCCTGCGCGGCGAAAGCGCCAGCCCGGCGGACTTGCCCGCTGAGGTGGATATCGCCCGCGCCAGCGAACTGGAGCGAGCGGCTCCCGAGGTCGCTGGCCACGGTGGAGGTGATGTCGCCGGTGATCGTCAGCAGGCCGGAATCGCTGAGGATTGCGTAATTTCCCCCGGTCGAGGTGATGGTGAACGCGCCGTTCCAAGTATTGTCGCCGGCGATGTTGCGGAGGGTGTAGCCGGTGCTGGTGGCAGAGGAGCGGCCGGCGGTTTGGAGCGCGGCGCTGAAGCGGTGGCCGCCGGCGAGTTCGAGGCCCGATGTGCCGCCTTGGCCTGAACTCAGGGCGACCGTGGTGTGTTTACCGAGTGCCTGCGGGTGGCTGAGGCGGAGGACGCCGACGTTCGTGGTGCCGGAGCCGAGGGTGAAGGTGCTGGCATTCGGGCCGAAGTCGTTGGCGGCGGCGAGGGTGAGGGTGCCGCTGCCGGATTTGGTGATCGTGCCGGGGCCTGTCACAGGAAAGGCCAAGGTGAGGTCGCTGGTGACGGCGAGGGCAAGTCCGACGTTGAGGACTAGCCCACCGAGGTTCAGAGTGGCCGTGGGGGCGATTTGAAAAGAGCCTGCGTTGAGCGTGACGAGGTCTGCAGTGAGTGAGGCGGCGGCCCCGAAAGCGAGCGCACCGGTGCCGGACTTGATGATTTGGCTGAGGTTGGCGGGGCCGTTGATGCGGGAGGTCGTGGTCGGGCTGATATTGAGGGTCAGGGGAAAAGCCCCGGTGAGCGGGCCATCGAAGGTGAATGAACCGTTGTTCTGGGTGGTCACGGTGGCGGCGGCGGTAAGGGCGACCGGCCCGCTAAAGGTGACGGTGCGGGCGCTGGAGGTGTCGAGATTCAAAACGCCGGAGCTGCCACCGCTGATGCCGTTGCCTGCGATTCGGAAGGCGTTGGGATAAGTGGGTGAGGACGACAAGTTGAACCAGCGGGCCTGGGTTCCTGTTTCGAAGTCGGCGGTGGTGGCCGCGCCGCCCAACTCGTGGCCGGTGACCGCGCCGCTTGAGCTGTTGTAGGGGCGCAACTGGACTTGCCCACGGGTGGTCAGGGTGCCGGTGAAGTTTCGATTGTCACCGCGGAGCTGGAGCTGGTTGGAGCTGGCGTTGGCAAGGATGTTTACTGTGGAGTTGCCGGCCAGCGAGGTGGCGAGCACCACATTGCTCGTGTTGAGCATGATTTCCGCTCCCGGCGCGAAGGCGAGCGAGCCGCCGCCACCGAGGGTGTAGCCGGTGGACTCGAACACCATTGCTTTCACTCCGGTGACGGCGGCGCTGACATCCACGGTGCCGCCGGTGCCGGTGAAGGCGGCCGTCCTGCCGGGCGTCCATGCGAGATTGGCTTCGCCAGTGGTCCACGAAATCGCGGCGTTGTCCCAAGGGCCCGGGCCACCGGCGGAGCCGTCCGGTGCCCACAGGAATTCCGGGTCGAGAGTGGTGATGAACGCGAGGTCGTCGATGCTGGTATAAGCGCCGTTTTCCGAGGTCAGGGTGATGCGGGTGATCCAGTAGCCGGGCGGTGCCGCGATCCCGGCAAAGGTGTCCGCGGTGCCTCTTCCCGTGCTGGTATCGATCTGGCGGCGGACGCTGGTTGAGCCGTTTTGGGAGCCGTTGGTGTACCAAGCGGCGAAGCGGAA
>JBIPND010000323.1:0-4660 GCA_044374015.1 Luteolibacter sp.
CCAAGCCGGTGGATGGCGGCATCCAGGTCGGAGAGCAACTTTACCGGGTCGTCATTCTGCCGCGGGCGCACACGCTCAGCCTGGAAGCTCTGAGCACGTTAGAACAAATGGTGAAAAATGGCGGGGTCGTGATCGCCACCCAGCTGATGCCTGAAGAAGAACTCAACGGCCGGGATGCGGAACTCCAGGCCTCGCTCCAGTCGCTCTTCGGCAGGGCCCCCGGCGCACAGTCCCATGCCTGTGGGGCGGGGTGGACCGCGTTTGCCAAAAGCACCGCGGAACTCATTCCCCTCCTCGACCAAGCGAAGGCCCGGACCCTTACCCTTGCGAAAGGGAATGCGAAAATCCGCGTTCTCAAACGCCTGCGAAAGAACACCACGCTCTATATCCTGATGAACGAGGGGGAGGAAACCGCCGACCTGACTGCAAGCTTCAAGGACGCGCGGGTCCCCGAAATCTGGGATCCGGAAAACGGCAGCCGCAGGACCGCCCCGGTGTTCACCAGTGGCCAACACGAAACCGTGCTGCCTCTGACCTTGACTCCGCACCAGTTGAAGGTGGTCGTTTTCCGGGATGACGGTCCGGCGCTTGCGCACACTCCGCATTTGACCGAATCCCCTCTGGAGGTGACCGCGGTCGAAGCCTCGGGCGGTGGCGCACTGATCGCCCGTGTGGTCTCCGGCCAAACCGGAACATTCGCGCTGAAAGGCACCTATCAAAATAAGATCTTCAAAGCGGATGTCAGTCTTGCTCCCCTTCCCGCCCCCGTTCGTGTGGATGCGGGTTGGCAACTGTCCTTTGCGGACCAACCCGGAACAGACCACCCGGCACCACCGGGCTCGTGGACCGACTTGCGGGCTGGCTATTCCGGCACCGCCACCTACACGCGAACCCTGGAGCTTGCGGCGGATTCGCTTGCCTCTAACCGCCGTTGGATTCTTGACTTGGGAACGGTGCATGATGTCGCCCGCATCGAAATCAACGGCCGGAAGTCCGCTGCCATTTTGTGGCCTCCCTATCAACAGGACATTACCGCGAGTCTCAAATCCGGCTCCAACACCATCAGGGTCCACGTGACCAACACGCTGGCCAATCAACATGGCGAGCCCAAGCCATCCGGCCTTCTCGGGCCGGTGGTTCTCAAGCCGGTCCACGCTGCCGCCGTTGAGTTGAAAAATGGAGCGAAGTGAGAATCGCGCGCGGGGGGTGGCAGGGTGAATGACAGGCTCCGATCACCGCCCGTCGCCCCGCATGGTTTCAAAGCGATGAGGGCAAGGGGTCACGGATGTGTTTCACGGAGCTGAAGACTGCTGACGGCCTGAGGGTTAGGGCGGCTCGGGCGCGATGAGCTGCGGGAGAACTTTGACCAAAACCCGTCCGCCCGGCTGGGCCGGGGCGCCGATGAAGACCATGTCCCGGCCGGTCGGCTGGCTGAACAGGCGGGTTTCAAACACAACCTCGCCTTGCGGATCGCCAATCAGAAAGGGAATGAACCCGCCATTTTCCGCCACGTTGGATTTAACCAGACTCATCGCGCCCGCTGGCAATCTGGTGGCTTGCCCGGCGAACTTGACCCGCAGCTCGGCCGTGGAAAAATTGAAAAAGCGGAACGTGCCGGGCGGGAAGACATCCAGCGCATCATTCACCCCGAACAGCCTGAGCGGCAATCCGGTGGCGTTCGGCACCGGATCCACGAGGAACAGCATCCGCCGGGCTCCCGCGACCCAGGGAGCCTTGCCTATCAGTTTGTAGGTGGGTGCTCCGTCCGCGTCCGTGACCTTTTCAAACAGCTCCAGGGCGGTCCGGGCTCTCAAGGGATAGAGCTGCGAGCGGCTGCCGGGAGAGAACTCCAGCGGCAGGTAGTTTTCCCCATCCCGATAGAAGATCGCAGTGATGGGGAGCGGCTCCCAGGCCACACCGCAGAACTCCACGGCGTGCTTTTCGGCAATGGATTGGGCGCGCGAACATGGAGGAAATGCCGCCAGCAGAAGGGCGCATACGGTGGTGAGAAGCTGGAAGCGTCGCAGGGTCGTCATGCTTCGGCGTTGCGTTCTGTTTTCATCAGGGGCAGGGAATCAGATTTCATTCGGACTCAACCAGCGGAATTGGGTGATTTTGAAACGGCGGCCGAATTTCCGGTTGGCAGGGTTGAGTGTGGTGCCGGTAGCGGAGGCTTCATCCCACGGTTCATTGTTAGCGGGATCCGTGACGGGATCCAGGTATTCCGGGAAACGCTGCACCACCGCCTCGCAGGTGGCCTTGGCAAGAATCCGCATACCGTCCTTGGAGCGGGCCTCGCCATAGCCGCGGATGCGGAAGGTGTCGGACCGCGCGGCCAGACGAGGGGCGAGCGGGAGCAGCAGATCCGCCTGGGTGATGTCCCCGGGGATCCCGGTGGTGACCTTGGTGCCAGAGCCGAGGACGGGAGGACCATTGCAAGCGCTGGCGGAATAACTCGGGGCGGTGCCTCCGGCGGCAGCGCGGGATGCGGCATTGATGCCGCTGCCTCCCGCCGCTTCCAGATCGAGGGCCGCTTGCAGGGCACCGGTATAGGATTGGGCCGCATCGACCGTGCCCATTTTGTGGTTGATGAAATCCGACAGGCTCATGAAGGGACCGCGGAGTTTTACCTGAGCCACGATCCTCGTGGCGAGGGCGCTGACTTGCGCGTCGCTCAGGCGGGAGAAGCCGGCCCATTGCGGTTTGGCGCCGGCGGGTTTGACGGGTGAGTCGCTGGATGGAAACGGGCTGCCGGAACCTCCATCCGAGCCGCCTGATTGGGCGTAGTCCACCGCCAGATTGCGATTCGCCCGCAGCAAGGCGGTCCATGCGGCGACCGATGTGGAATTCACGTTGAAGGCTCCGTCTATCAGGCTGTAGGCCGCCATTTTTTTATAGCCGTCATTCGCCGCCAATTCCGCGGTAACGGCGGCGGCGGTGCTGCCCGGCGGGAGATGCGGGCGCAGAACAGGACTGGCCTGCGCGGAGGCGTGATCGGCGGAGAAGAACTTGGCGAGTGTATCGGTTAGACTGCCGGTCGCCGAGTATCCGCCACCCCCAATGGTGAAGTCCGGCGCGATTCCGGAGAGGCAGTAGCGGTCAAACAGGGCGTCGTTGATCAGCCAGGAAAAATCCTGCGCCACGAGCGACCAGCCAACCGCTTCTTTGACCGGTCCGTAAGCTGAGCTTGGCGGGATCATGGGACTCGACCACGAGTTTCCCACCGCTTGAAAGGGATCCGTCCCCAGGATCGATAGATTGGCGTCTGAAAATGCGGCAAGTGAGATGAGCGGGCTCGCGGGAATGTTCGACACAGGCACCGCAGTCGATCCGCTGTTTTGATAGCTCAAGCCCCAGAAGGTGTTTTTCGCAGATCCGGAGAAGTCGATTCCGCTATCATTCAAAACCGCAAAAGCGCTGCTACCAGTGACGTGGCGGTAGATCTGGTTCGGGTTACAACGGGCATAGTAGTCCCTTTTCATGAGCGAGGGTGCCGGGTTGAAGCGGGTAAACATTTCGTAGGGTTTCGGGGTTCCCAATCCACCCGGGCTGGCAGGCTTGATCAGCAGGCTGTGGGCTCCGTAAATCACCTTGGTGTTGAGCAGCGCGGCCACCGTCTCGGTGCGAACCTTGGTGCTGCTGGTGGCTTCGCCCGCAGGACTCACGTATTGATCCTCGATGGGAGTGTTTCCTGCCCACAGGACTTGCAGATTGTGTTGCGTCTGCTCGCCTAACAAGACCATGTTGCCGGCAAGGGACGCCGGGGTGATTCCGGTGGCCCTGGGTAAACTCGTATCCATCTCGTGCCGCACCTCGATGTCCGAGGTGCCGGCTGCATTGTCACTTCGCAAAAAGGAGAAACTCACCCGGTCATCCAGCCGCACGTTGATCTTACTGTTGTTATTCAGGTTTGTCATGATGATGCCGCTGTTATTGTCCGTCGCATAGCCGAGCACGGCCTCGCCGGTGCCCACGCCGCCAGTCGGTGCGGCGATCGGCGAGGCGATCACCACCTCACCCGGCCCGATGATGAGCGGTCCTTTGATCAGGAAGATGAGTTTCTCGCCCGTTTTATAAGTCACGTTGTTTTTCAGCAGCTTTGCTAAATTCAGATCATAAGATGTCGTGGTGTTGGCAGTCGTCTTGACGTCGAACGCGGCCCTGCCGGGAAGACCCAAGCCGAGAACCACCGCGATGTTTTCACAGATGATTTTGCGGTTGTAGGGATTCCAAAAGTAAAACAGAGGGTCAAGGCCGACGGCGAGATCGGCCCTTTGATTGGGTGCAACTCCGGTCACATTTTTTGCCAGCATGCTGACCAGAACGGAGGTGCCGAGATTGACGGGGGCGTAGTTGGCTCTTGCCGGGCGGTAGAGGTAGTGCACGGCAGAATCAGATTCCGTGGTGTTGATCGTGCTTTTGAAGCCGGGGTTGGTGGCGGAGGTATTGATTCCGGTTTCCACATCCCAGGTCTGCGCGGCGCCATAATGGCTATGGTAATCACTGGCTGCCAACCTCTCGGAACTCCTGTTAGGAAAGTAGGCACGCGCCTTCATGGTGTAGTCACCACTGGTCCCGGAAAGTCGTTTGTAGAGATTGGCATAGTCCCGAAGAGCCCACCAGTTGGGACCCCGGAGAATGCGCTGCTGCCCATAGCCAT
>JBIPND010000324.1:0-4658 GCA_044374015.1 Luteolibacter sp.
CCACCGAAGATGACCGGAAAATGCTGGCCGACTGGATCATGACCGTGGCGAAGGTACCGGACCCTGTGCTCGGCACCCAGGACCCTGGCAAGCCGGTTTTGCGAAGGCTGACCCGGCTGGAGTATAACAACACCGTGCGGGATCTCTTCGGGCTGAATCTCGATCTCTTCATCATTCCCGAGCGGCTGCCCGTCAACAAGGACTACTTCAATCCCGGAGCTGGCAAGATGCCGGACAGTGTGGTGGTGCAAACCCAGGAACAGGGATCCAAGCGGCCCGTCGTCCTTGCCCAAGCTGGCCTGCCCGCCGACAACCGCGCCGAACACGGATTCACCAACCGCGGCGATGTGATGAACGTCTCCCCGCTCAACATCGAGAAATACATCTCGGTGGCGTCCGAACTGGTCAACAGTCCGAAGCTCACGGACACCGCGGTCTTCAAGGCCCTCGTCGCCACTCCTCACACGGAGGCGGCGGCCCGCCAACGCATTTCGGCATTCCTAACACAGGCCTTCCGCCGGGACGTGAACAGCACCGAGGTGGATCGCTTTGCGAAGGTCTTCTCCGCAGGGAGCGCCGATGGCGGCTCTTTTGAAACCGGCATGAAGGCGACCGTGCAGGCGGTGTTGGCCTCGCCGGGATTCCTCTATCGCCTCGAGGGAGATGACGTGCAATCCCCGGAAAAGGTCCGCAAGCTCAACGGCCACGAACTGGCCAGTCGCCTCTCCTATTTCCTGTGGGCGACGATGCCGGATGAAACCCTCATGCAGGCGGCGAACAAGGGCGAACTCAACACCCCAACTGCGATCGAGACACAAGTCCGCCGAATGCTCAAGGACCCAAAAGTCCGCGAACTGAGCGAATCCTTCGCCGTGCAGTGGCTGCGCTTCGACCAGCTCTACACCTCGCAACCCGACCGGGAACTGTTCCGCAGTTTCTACTCCGGCCCCCAAGGCAAGGACACCGGACACGCCAGCATGCTCGTCGAGGCCCTGCTGATGTTCGAAACCGTGATGATAGAAGACCGCAGCATTCTTGACTTGGTCGATCCGGAATATGCCTACCTGAACTCCCGCCTCATGAAGCTCTATCGAATGGACAAGACTTCCGAAGCGACGGACAAGCCCGACTCGAAGCCGGCGGACAACCGAGAAAAGAAAAACGAGCGCAACGCCTCGGCGAACACCTGGAAACGCGTCGAACTGGCCGACAAGAACCGCGGTGGTGTCCTCACCCTGGGCGGCGCGATGATGGTGACTTCGCTGCCCTTCCGTACGAGCCCGGTTAAGCGCGGGGCGTGGATATTGGAAACGGTTTTCAACCGGCCACCCAGTGAACCGAAAGTGGCCTTTACCATCGACAACGATACCAAGGAAGCCGCGCAGGAAATGAGCATCCGCCAGAAATTCGAAATGCACCGCGACAGTCCAGCCTGCTACAGTTGCCACGTCCGCCTCGACCCGCCCGGCTTCGCACTGGAACGCTTCAGCCCCATCGGCCAGTGGCGAGACATGGACGGCAAGCAGGCGGTGGACTCCACCAGCGTCTGGAACGGCCAGGCCTTCGACGGTCCCGCCGGATTCAAAGCACTCGTCATGAAGAATCCACATGAGTTCACCCGCGGCTTCATCGAGCACCTGCTGACCTACGCGCTCGGACGCAAACTGGAAATCTACGACATGCCCGTGGTCGAAAAAATCGCCGCGGATGCCAAGGCGGACGGTTGGAAATTCAGCCGGATCCTCACCGGGATCGCCACCAGCTATCCCTTCACCCACATCAGAAACCTGCCCCAATGAACCGTCGACATTTCCTTCGCGCCGCCGGAATCACCCTTGTCCTGCCGGCTTTCGAGAGCCTGGCAAAGGTCATTCCCGTAGCACCCGCAGCGAGGCGCTACGCTTTCATCTATACTCCTAACGGCTACTATCAGCCAACGCTGATGCCGGCAAATCCCGCCAATGGCATCAACCCGCTCACCTTGACCAAGGCCTTGGAGCCGCTGGCCAAGGTGAAGGACGACATCACGCTCGTCAGTGGGCTGGACCGCCAGTTCGTGCCCGGCACCGGCGTCCACGCGCAATGTGGCTCCTGTTGGCTGACCTCCTCCGCACCGCAGGAAACTCTGGATGGCGGATTTCCCACCAATATCACCCTCGATCAGCTTATCGCACGCAGGATCGGCAATGAATCCGCGTTGGCTTCACTTGAACTCAGCACCAATGATTTCCCGGACAACAAGGAAACGAAGTATTTCGAATGCGTTTCCTGGTATGGCCCGGGTCATGCTGCCAACAACGAGAAAAATCCGCGCGCCGCGTTCCAACGCCTTTTCGGCCAGGCCAGGGGTGGCCCCACCAAAAGCGTGCTGGACGCCGTACTCGCCGATGCCTACAGCCTGCAGAAACGCCTTGGCCGCGACGACCAGGTGAAAATGGCGGAGTACCTCGAAAGCGTGCGCTCCACCGAGCAACGCATCCAGCGAGCCGAGATGGCCGCCGCCCGCATTGGCAAGCCGACGCTTCCCGAGCCAGCCGGCATTCCCGAGAAACGCGGAGACTACCTCCGTCTCATGGCGGATCTCTTCATCCACGCCTTTCAGAACGATGTCACCCGCGTCGCCTCACTGATCGTCGATCCCGAACGCTGGGACAGCCCGCGGATGTATCACGATCTGTTTGACAAGCCACAGAACCACCACGTCCTCACCCACACCAAGAACGAGGAGGCGAAAACCAAGCTCACCGAGATCGACCGCTTCCACATGGCATTCTACGCGGATGTCATCGAGCGGATGAAAAACATCCGTGAGGGCGAAGGCACGCTTTTGGACAACACCACGTTGGTGATGGGCAGCGGCATCAGTGATGGAGACCAGCACAACTATGCCGATCTTCAGGTATTCATCGCGGGTGGCGGCTGGAAGCGCGGCCATTTCCACTACGGTGGCAAGCGCCCGCTCGCCGACCTCTGGCTCACCATGGGCCGCAGCGCCGGTCTCGACCAACCGCGCTTCGCCGACAGCACCGGGACGCTCGGCGAACTGATTTGAGAAATCCCGGCAAGGCTGCTTGGCAACGCCACGATTCCTCCTCGGTTTAGGGCGTGGCAGTGGTTCCGCCCTAGCAGCGCTGCAGATCTCTCACGGAAACAATTCCGCACTCCATACAAGGCGAAAGTCTTGATGCCGGGTCAGGGGTCAGATTCCAGCCATCCGCGATCTCCAGCGTGCCCGATCCTGCAAAAATAATCCCGCGCGGACACTGAGGTCCGCGCGGGAAGCTTGTGATCGACCTTATGAGGAATACCGATCAGGGATTCTTGACCGCCACGATGCGGGCAAACAGCCTCCCACCAGGCGCGTTGGACGACGGAATGTTGACCACGATCGAGTCAGTCGGGGTACCAGGCGTCACGGTGACCGAAACTCCGTTGCCCGCATCTGGAACGCTTTCATCTCCAACGACCACCGAGTTCTTGGTGACGAACATGTCCGTACTGTATTCCACGGAGAGTGTGGTTTCAGCCTTGGAATCATCCAAGCGGGTGAAGCTCAGCGTGATGCCACTGGTTGCGTTGCCGGTGCTGGTCACGAGGGCCGAGGCGGCGGTATTAGCAAGAGGATTGCCACCGAGAATCCACTCCAGACCGTTGTCAAAGACATCGTTGTCCGGATTGTCGGTGAAACCACTTTCAAAACCCGGAGCACCGGTGAGTCCCTCCGCTGTTGCCCAGCTATCGTATGCCGAGCCCGCCACCGAGGCGGAGCGGAAGGCCTGCGTCACAAAGGTCGCGCGCTGGGCAACGTTCCATGAAACTGACTGCGTCGTGTTCCCGGAAACCGGAGTCTGATAAGAAACGGCATGGGTGCCGCTGCCGCCCAGAGCATTGTTGTAAAAGCCAGGTGTCTGAGTTGTCGGGAAGGTAGTGGTCACAGCTCCGTTCGTCGTCAGGGCGGAGATCACCAGCGAATCCGCTGTCAGCCCCGTCAAATCCGCCGAGATGGAAGTGACAACCGTGGTCCCGTCCGCAGCGCCGGCCACGGCGTTGGATATCAGCGGATTGGTTTGATTGACCCCTCCGAAGACAAACCACGAAACAGCAACCGCCGTCGGATTCGCGAAGGCTGGTGTAAATGCATAGCTCACCACGATGTTACCGGTCACTGCTGGCGGATTCACCAGGTACCAAATCGCCGCACTGGAAACACTAGCAGCATTCTCAACCGCCAACGTCAGCGGATTGCCATCGAACGTTATTCCGGTTGGATTGGCTCCATTGGTAATTTCCGTGCCGACTGTCACGATGAGGATGCGGTCCGTCCCGGTGAGAGTGGAAAGGTTCGCAGCAAGCGTCGCCGTGGTTGGGCTGACGTTCGCGGAACCTGCCACTGTGTTTACCAGCGCACCACCTTTGGCGATGACGGGATCGACTTCATTATCCGTTACGACGACTACAGGGTCGGCCACCGCAAGGGTGGTCGGATAGTTCAAAGTATCCGCAGTCGTCGTGATTGCCTGGGTGATGATGGAATTTCGCGTGCCTGTGTAAAACGAATCGTCATTGGCTCGCACGGTGACGGTCTTCGGCGTGGTATCAGTGAAGCTCAATACCACCGAAGGGAAGAAAGACACACCATCAAGGCTGACTTCGGTATT
>JBIPND010000325.1:0-4655 GCA_044374015.1 Luteolibacter sp.
CCAGGAATGCCATGCGGTGCTCGATCCGCTGCCCGAGATCGGCACGGTGAAGGTGGAAATCGACGTCAAAGACGCGCCCGCCGCAGCCGGTGGCGCGGGCAGCGGCGTTGGCAAATCCTCGATTCCCGGTGTCAAACGCATCATCGCGGTGGCCTCCGGCAAGGGCGGCGTCGGTAAATCCACCGTCGCCTCGAATCTAGCCGTCGCCCTCGCGGCCACCGGGGCCAGCGTCGGTCTTTGCGATTGCGATCTTTACGGCCCGTCGGTCGGCCAGATGTTCGCGGTGAACGAAAAACCGATGGCCAACGAGCATGATGAAATCATTCCGATGGAAGCCCATGGTCTGAAGCTGATGTCGATGGGCTTTCTGTTGGATGACCGTTCGCCGGTGATCGTGCGCGGGCCGATGGCCACCCGCTACACCCAACAATTTCTCCGCCAGGTCGCGTGGGGCGAGCTCGACTATCTGGTTCTCGACCTGCCGCCCGGCACCGGCGACATCCAGCTAACGATCGTGCAGACCGTCACCGTCGATGGCGTGATCATCGTCACCACGCCGCAGGAAGTCGCGCTGATCGACGCGCGCAAGGCGGTTTCCATGTTTGCCAAGGTGAACGTGCCGATCCTCGGCCTGATCGAAAACATGTCGTGGTTCGAGTGCGATGCGGGGAAAAGATATCACCTCTTCGGCAAGGACGGCGGAGTGAAAGAAGCCGAATATCTCAACATTCCGCTGCTCGGCCAGATTCCGATCAACATCGAAACCCGCGAACGCGGCGACAGCGGTGCGCCCGTCGCACTGCTGTCTCCGGAACAGAACAAGGTTTCAGGTGCCTTCCATCAGATCGCCGCCCACGTGCGGACGAAGCTGCCCGCCGGTTAGTTTTCACCCCACTCCCATGACCGAGACCGACCATGATTTGGCCACCCACAGTGGGATCGTTAGAGTCCGGCCGGATCCGGTGCATGCGGTGGTGGAGATCGATTTTGATCCTGACAAGCTAACGGAACAAGACGTCCGCGAGTTGGTGAGCGAGCACCGCGACCAGGTTTCCTCCGCGATTGGAAAAAGCATTTACCGGCTGGAAGGCAGCGCCTGCGAGGCCTGCGCGCTCAAGCTGGAAAAGAAGATCGAGAAGATCCCCGGGGTCCGGCGGGCGACGGCCACTTACATCGGCAAAGTGCTCACAGTGACTTTTGACTCGGACGAAGCGAACGCAGCGCAGGTTTACGATAGAGTGAAAAACACCGGCGCGGATATCCAACCGTTGCGCCAGAAAGCGCGGCAGAGCATCCCGCTGTGGCAGAAAATCCGCAGTGGCGAACTCAACGAGGAGCTTTCCTGCGGCCTCGGGTTGGTCTTTCTAATCACCGCGCTGGTGGTGGAGAAAATTTCGGGAACCGGCCTCGCAACCCACGCGCTTTACTTCGGCGCTTATGTGTTCGCCGGCCAAGAGGGCGTGCGTTCGGCGATCGCTTCGCTGCGGGAAAAGGTGTTGGATATCGATGTGCTGATGGTTCTGGCGGCACTCGGGGCGGCGATCATCGGCGCGCCGTTCGAGGGCGCATTGCTGCTGTTCCTGTTCAGTTTTTCCAACGTGCTGCAGCGCCACGCCTTGGAGCGCACGCAGAAGGCGATCGAGTCGCTGCTCACCCTGCGGCCCAGCGAGGCGCTGGTGAAACGCGCGGATGGCAACGTCAAAGTGGCGGTCGAGGAGCTGGAGATTGGCGAAATCGTCATCGTCCGCCCCGGCGAGCAAATCCCGGTGGACGGCGTGATCAGCGAGGGCAGCACCAACGTCGATGAATCCTCTCTAACCGGCGAGTCGATGCCGGTTTCCAAAACCCTCGGCGGCAGTCTTTTCGCCGGCACCCTGAACCAAAGCGGCGGCATCGAACTGCGTGTCACCAAACGTTCGGAAGACTCCGCTCTATCACGCATGGTCAAGCTGGTCGCCGAAGCCCAGGCGGAAAAATCCGGGACCCAGCGCTTCCTCGAAAAGGCCGAGCAATACTATGCCATGGGCGTGATTCTGTTCACGATCCTGGTGTTTCTAATTCCCTACTTTTTCCAGGCGGAGACCTTCGGCAAGGCGTTCTATCGGGCCATGACCATCATGGTCGTCGCCTCGCCCTGCGCCCTGATCATCAGCACCCCGGCCACCGTTCTATCCGCCATCGGCGGTGCCGCCCGCCGCGGCATCCTGATCAAAGGCGGCTCGCATCTGGAGCGTGCGGCGAAGATCGACATCGTCGCCATCGACAAGACCGGCACCCTGACGGTTGGCAAACCCTCGCTCACGGAAATCGTCGACGGCGGGGAAATCCACCCGCTTTCCGGCCATCTTCCATCCGCCGTGCTGGATCTGCTAACAGCCGCCGCCGCGCTCGAAGCGAAGTCCGAACATCCGCTCGCCCACGCCATCGTCAAAAGCGCGGAAAAGCTCGGCATCACACTGCCCCTGGCAACCGATTTCCAATCGACCGCCGGCAAAGGCGCGGAGGCCACCATCGGGTCGGTCCGCTATCTGGTCGGCAGCGAGCGGTTGTTCCGCGAACTCAACTCCGCCGGGCTCGCCGAGCTGGCGGACGTTTCAAAATCGCTGCAGGAAAAAGGCAAAACCTGCGTCTGGCTCGGCACCCGCGAAGGCGATGCCGTCAGCGCCCGCGCCGTGCTGGTGATGGCGGACACCATCCGCCCCGCCGCCCTCCGTCTGGCCGACGATCTGCACCGCCTCGGCGTGAAAAAGGTCGTCATGCTAACCGGCGATCACCGGCTCGTCGCCCAGGCGATCGCCCAGGAAGCGAATGTCGATGAGGTCCGCGCGGAACTGCTGCCCGAGGACAAACTCGAAGTCATCCGCCAGCTCAAGCGGGAAGGCACCGTCATGATGATCGGCGACGGGGTCAACGACGCCCCCGCGCTCGCGATGGCGGACATCGGCATGGCGATGGGAGCCGCCGGCACCGACGTCGCGATGGAAACCGCCGACGTCGTGCTGATGGGCGACCGTTTGGAAAACATCCCGCTCCTGTTAGCCCACGCCCGGCGGGCGAAGCGGGTGCTGGTCCAGAATCTGGTTTTTGCCAGTGCGGTGATCGTGGTTCTGGTCATCGCCGCCCTCGGTTTTGCGCTCGCGCTTCCGTTAGGGGTGATCGGTCATGAGGGCAGCACCGTGTTGGTCTGCCTGAACGGGCTGAGACTGCTGATGATCGGCAGGGCGTTGGAGTGAGGGCCATCAGGATGAAGCGTCCTTTCAAGACGCCATTCCCTTTGCTTCGATAACCCGGCACGCTGTGCCGGGCTGGTATGAGTCGCCCCGTTGGGACGAAGAGCGAGGAATGTGGATGACGATCAGGGCGTTGCCCTGGGCGGTGGTATCCTTTTGGCCTATAACACGGGCAAATATTTCAGAGTTGATGCGGTGGTCGGACTAGTTTTTCTCGAGTTTGAGAAGCTCCGCGGGGGTCCACGGGGTGAATTTCCGTTGCTCGATCTCGGGGCGCAGGGCTTTGACTTCGGCGGGGGCGACGGGTTCTCCGGTTTGTTTGCCGAACGCATGGCGGACGTAACTCGCGGTGGAGGCGATCTCCTCATCCGTCAGGTGGATGTGGCCGGGCATGGCGCTGTTGAAATCCACGCCGTTCACCGTGATAGGACCATAGACGCCGCCTAACATGATACGCAGCAGCGTGCGGGTGTCGCCTTTCACCCACTCGGAATCGAGCAGCGGCGGGAACGTCGCTTCGACGCCCTTGCCATCCGCTTGATGGCACTCGATGCAGGCTTTCAGGTAGATCGTCTGACCGGCGAGCAAGTGCCCGGGCAAGACGGGCTCGGTCACTGGGGCGGCTGGCGCGGCGTTGAGGATTTCATCGATCTTGGCGCGCGCACCGGCGGGAGCGGTGGCTTGCATGGCGGCGAGTGCGGAGCGGTTCGGGCCGGCGGCGATGCGTTTGGCGATTTCGAGGATTTCCTGGCCCGTCCAGCCTGCGGGGAGTTCGGCGGTTAGGGCGACGGCGAGCAGGGTGGATCCTTGGCGGCGCAGCGCGAGCCGCATGGCTTCGGTCTGGGTGGCGTCGAGTTTGGTGGCGCGGGTGGCGAGCTGCCAGAGAGCTTTTGAAATCGGCTCGTTGGACGGGGCCTGGGCGGCGGTGCTGAGGACTAACAACAATTCGCGCGGGTTGCCGGTGGTGGTGATCAAACCAGGCAGGGCGCGGACGACCGCCGGATCCCCTGCCCCGAGGGCGAGCATGGCGTGGCGGCGGAGCAACGAATTTTCATGGCCCAAAGTGGTTTCCAACGCCTGATAGGCGGCACTGCCGGGCGCGGCACCAAGGCCTTGAAGCGCCCAGATCGCGTGGATGGCGGGAATCGGTTTGGCGGCGATGAGTGAAACCAGGTCGGCGACCACGTCGGCTTTCCCGCGTTCGATCAGCAGGCGCTGGGCATGCAGGCGGGTGTGTTGCGAAGGCGATTGCATACCGGCGATGAGCGTGGCGGGTTCGTTGGAATCGAGTTTGGCGGGCTGGCGGGTGTTGCCCTTGGCCGGAACGACGCGCCAGATGCGGCCGTGGGTTTGATCCCGCAGCGGGGTGACGTAGGCATTTCCCTTGCCGGGCTTCTGTTCGCCGATCTGATAGGGGCTGTGCGG